>NZ_JAIXMK010000179.1:0-12438 GCF_020328095.1 Streptomyces sichuanensis | reverse complement strand
CGCACCGGGCGGCGCCGCGGGCCGCGCCGCGGGTGACGCACCGGCCCACCCCCCGGCGGGCTCCCCGCACCGGGTGGCGCTCGCGGCGTCCGCGGGCTCCTTCGCGGCGGCCGTTATCGCCCCGGGCGGCCCGCACGTCGCTCCTCCGGGCCACGGCCCCGGTGGCATGGACCCCATGGCGGTCTGTCTCGCCGTGCTCGGGGCGGCCGGCTGGGCCGTCGTCCTCCTGCTGTCGTTCGGCGCCCTGCGCCGCCCGGCCGACGGCGGCGCGGCGGCCGGGGCCGCGTGGTTCTCGCGTGCCCTGTGGCCCGTCCCGCCCCCGCCACGGCACAAGGCCCTCGCCCGGTTGTCGGTGCTGCGCGTATAGGCGGCAGCGCGCTCGCCGCTGCCCCCGCACACCACCGACCACCCAATGAGGTGCTTTCCCATGCGCAACACCACTCGCCGCGCCGTGCTCGGCGCGGGCATCGTCACCGCCGGAAGCGGCCTGCTGGCCGCCTGCTCGAAGGGCGGCGATTCCGCCGCGGCGCCGTCCGACACCGCGCCCGCCGGCTACGTCTCCCCCGACGGCCCGGAGGTCGCCGCCGCGGAGGCCCGGCGCCGCCCGGGCCCCGTGCGCGAGGTGCGGCTGACCGCCACTGCGGCCGCGCTCGACCTGGGCGGGGGCCGTACGGTCCGGTCCTGGGCGTACGACGACGCCCTGCCCGGCAAGGAGATCCGGGTCACCGCCGGCGACACCCTCGCCCTCACCCTCGCCAACCACCTGCCCGAGCCCACGTCCGTGCACTGGCACGGGCTGGCGCTGCGCAACGACATGGACGGGGTCCCCGGCCTCACGCAGCCGGCCGTCCGGGCGGGCGCCTCGCGCGACTACCGTTTCGCGGTCACCCACCCCGGCACGTACTGGCTGCACCCGCATTCCGGCACCCAGCAGGACCGGGGGCTGTACGCGCCGCTGATCGTGGAGGACCCGAAGGAGCCGCTGGCCTACGACAAGGAGTGGGTCGTCGTCCTCGACGACTGGGTCGACGGCGTGGACGGCAGCACCCCGGACGCGGTGCTCGCGGAACTCAGCCGGGGCATGGGCGGCATGGACCACGGCGGCATGGATCACGGCGGGGGCGCCGGCCACGGCGGGGGGCACGGCATGACGCACACGTCGGTGTCGTCGAAGGGCGCGGCGGCGCGGCGGGCGGCGGCGTCCCCCTCCCCCGCCGGGCCGCCGCGGATGCTGATGGGCGCCACCAGCGACGTGCTCGGCGGTGACGCCGGTGACGTCGCCTACCCCCACTACCTCGTCAACGGGCGCGTCCCCGAGGACCCGCAGACCTTCACCGCCCGGCCCGGCGACCGGGTGCGCATCCGCCTCATCAACGCGGGCGGCGACACGGCCTTCCGCGTGGCCCTCGGCGACCACCGCATGACCGTCACCCATACGGATGGTTTCCCCGTCGAGCACGTCCAGACGGACGCCCTCCTGCTGGGTATGGGAGAGCGCTACGACGTACTGGTGAAGGTGAAGGACGGCGTCTTCCCGCTGACCGCCCTGGCCGAGGGCAAGAAGCGCAGCGCGCTGGCCGTGCTGCGCACGGGCGGCGGGACGGCGCCCGGCGCGGACGTACGCCCCCGGGAGCTGGAGGGCACCCCGCTGACCGCCGCCGCCCTGAAGGCGGACCGGTCCGTGGCGCTCGCGGACCGCAGGCCCGACCGCACGGTCACCCTGCGGCTGTCGGGCTCGATGGCGAGGTACGACTGGGCCGTCAACGGCAGGAAGTACGCGCCCGGCCAGCGCTATCCGGTGGGCGCCGGCGAGCGGGTGCGGCTCGTCTTCGTCAACGACACCGACATGTGGCACCCGATGCACCTGCACGGCCACACCTTCGCGCTGCCCGGCGGCGGGCCCCGCAAGGACACCGCGATCGTGCTGCCGGGCAAGCGGCTGGAGGCCGACTTCGACGCGGACAACCCGGGCCTGTGGATGATCCACTGCCACAACGTGTACCACGCGGAGGCCGGGATGATGACGGTCCTCGGCTACCGCAGCTAGGCGTGCGTGCGCGGCGGGCCCGGCACCGGGGGCCGGGCCCGTCGTGGCGGCGCTCACACCACATTGCGTCAGTCAGACGATTAGACTGGCGGCGTGGCTCAACTTCGTCTCGCCCTGAACCAGATCGACTCCCGCGTCGGCGACCTCGCCGGGAACGCCGACTCGATCGTCCGCTGGACCCGGCACTCCGCCGAACAGGGAGCCCACCTCGTGGCGTTCCCCGAGATGGTGCTGACGGGCTACCCCGTCGAGGACCTGGCCCTGCGGTCGTCCTTCGTCGAGGCCAGCCGGAACGCCCTGCGCTCCCTGGCCGGACGCCTGCAGGCCGAGGGCCTCGGGGAACTGCCGGTGGTCGTCGGCTACCTCGACCGCCACGAGGAGTCCCGCGACGAGCTGGGCCGGCCGGCCGGCGCCCCGTGCAACGCCGCCGCCGTGCTGCACCGCGGCGAGGCCGTGCTCACCTTCGCCAAGCACCACCTGCCCAACTACGGCGTCTTCGACGAGTTCCGGTACTTCGTGCCCGGCGACACGCTGCCGGTGATCCGCGTGCACGGCGTGGACGTCGCCCTCGCCATCTGCGAGGACCTCTGGCAGGGCGGTGGCCGTGTGCCCGCCACCCGCACCGCCGGGGCCGGGCTGCTGCTCTCCGTCAACGCCTCCCCGTACGAGCGGGAGAAGGACGACACCCGCCTGGAGCTGGTCCGCAAGCGGGCCCAGGAGGCCGGCTGCACCCTCGCCTACCTGGCGATGACCGGCGGCCAGGACGAGCTGGTCTTCGACGGCGACTCGATCGTCGTGGACCGCGACGGCGAGGTCGTCACGCGCGCCCCGCAGTTCGAGGAGCGCTGCATCGTGCTCGACCTCGACCTGCCCGAGGCCCCGGCGACGCCGCCGTCCGGCGTGGTCGACGACGGCCTGCGCATCGAGCACGTCACGCTCTCCGCCGAGCCGCTGCCCGCCTACGAGCCGGAGTTCACCGGCGGCGAGGTGGCGCACCTGGGCGACGACGAGGAGGTGTACAGCGCGCTGGTGACGGGCCTGCGGGCCTACGTCCGGAAGAACGGTTTCCGCAGCGTCCTCATCGGCCTCTCCGGCGGCATCGACTCCGCGCTCGTCGCCGCCGTCGCCTGCGACGCGATCGGCGCGGAGAACGTGTACGGCGTGGCCATGCCGTCCCGTTACTCCTCCGACCACTCCCTCGGGGACGCCGAGGAGCTGGCCCGCCGCACCGGCCTCCACTTCCGCACCGTGCCGATCGCGCCGATGTTCGACGCCTACATGGGTGCGCTGGGCCTGACCGGCCTCGCCGAGGAGAACCTGCAGTCCCGCCTGCGGGGCACGATGCTGATGGCGATCTCCAACCAGGAGGGCCACATCGTGCTGGCGCCGGGCAACAAGTCCGAGCTGGCGTGCGGCTACTCCACGCTCTACGGCGACTCGGTCGGCGCGTACGGCCCGATCAAGGACGTCTACAAGACGGGCATCTTCCGCCTCGCCAAGTGGCGCAACCAGGCGGCCGCCGAGCGCGGCGAGACCCCGCCGATCCCGGAGAACTCCATCGCCAAGCCCCCGAGCGCCGAGCTGCGCCCGGGTCAGGTGGACACGGACTCGCTGCCGGACTACGACGTGCTCGACCGGATCCTGGAGCTGTACGTCGACCGGGACCGGGGACGGGCGGCGATCGTGGCGGAGGGCTTCGACGCGGAGCTCGTCGCGCGCATCCTGCGGCTCGTCGACACGGCGGAGTACAAGCGGCGCCAGTACCCGCCGGGCACGAAGATCTCGGCGAAGGGCTTCGGCAAGGACCGTCGCCTGCCGATCACGAACGCCTGGCGCGAGAGCGTGTGACACCCGGGCGGGGCGGGGGGCTCATCCCCTGCCCCGCACCACCAGGCCGTCCAGCAGCCGGGCCGTCGCCGCGGCCACCTCGTCGACGGCCTGCTCGAAGACGGCCTCGTTGTGCGCGGCGGGCCGGTGGAAACCGGACACCTTGCGCACGTACTGCAGGGCGGCCGCGCGGATGTCGTCCTCGCCGGGCTCGGGCGTCACCGGCGCCCTGAGCGTCTTGATGCTGCGGCACATGACTCCAGTGTGCCGCGCGGCCTCAGATCTTGACCCGCGCCGCCACCGGCAGGTGGTCGCTCGGCGTCGCCGGCAGGGTCCACGCCGAGACCGGGTCCATGCCACGGACCATGATCTGGTCGATGCGGGCCATCGGGAAGTCGGCCGGCCAGCTGAAGCCGAAGCCGTCGCCCGCCGCGCCCTGGGCCGAGCGTAGCTGCGAGGTGATGGGGGCGAGGGAGCGGTCGTTCATGGTGCCGTTGAGGTCGCCGAGGAGGACGACCCTCTTCTCCGGCTCCTGGGCGATGGCCCGGCCGAGCGCCTCGGCGCTGTTGTCGCGCTGCCCGGCGGTGAAACCGGCGTTGAACTTCACGCGCACCGAGGGCAGGTGGGCGACGTAGACGGCCACCGGGCCCTGCGGGGTGCGGACGGTGGCGCGCAGGGCGCGCGTCCAGCCGAGCTTGATGTCGACGGGCTGGCTCAGCTGCAGCGGGTACTTGCTCCAGATCCCCACCGTGCCCTGCACGGAGTGGTACTTGTACGTGCCCGCGAGCGCCTTCTCGTACCGGGAGGCGTCGCTGAGCTCCTCCAGGGCCACGACGTCCGCGCCGGAGGCGGCGACGGCCCGGGCGGTGGCCGCGGGGTCGGGGTTCTCGGCGTTGACGTTGTGGGTGGCGACGGTGAAGTTGCCGCCCTTGCCGGACTTGTCGCTCAGCAGGCCGCCGAAGAGGTTGGCCCAGACGACGGCGGGGAGCAGCAGGGCTATCAGGGCCGTCGCCGAGCGGCGCCAGAGCGCCAGCCCGAGCAGCACGGGGAGGAACAGGCCCAGCCAGGGCAGGAAGGTCTCGGTGAGGCTGCCGAGGTTGCCGACCCGGTTGGGGATGTCGGCGTGCAGCAGCATCAGCAGGCCCAGGAGCACGGCGAGCGCGGCGAGCACCGCACCGCGGCGCCACATGCCGGGGCTCTTCCACTGCCTCTTCTCGTCCTGCTGCTCGCTCCGCTTCTCCTGCCACCGGGCGGTGAGGAAGCGGCGGACTCCGGAGCCGTTCCGCTCCGGAGCGGCTCCCTCGTGGCCCGTCTCCTCCATATATGCCTGCGGCATGGGATGTCCTCACTGCTTCGTCAACTGCGTCCCCGCCACCCGACCATAGGTGATCAACGGAGCGGGGCTTACCCGGCCACCCCTGGCCGGGGCGTCGGGGAGGAGGACGAGCGTCCGGTGTGCAGGGGTTCCTGTCGATCGCGCCCCTCCGGGGGCTGTGACAGAACGGGCACATTCGGGTCTCAGCCGGAAAAAGTCCGCTCCCGGGGCCGTACGCCCTCCAGCACGGTGTCGACGATCCGCTCCGCCAGACCCTCGGAGAGATCCTCCCACTCGTGGAGCAGGGCCCGGGTCAGCATCGGGCTGACGAACAGCTCGGCCAGCAGCTCGACGTCCAGGTCCGAGCGGACCTCACCGGTCGCCATGCCGCGCCGCAGGACGGCGAAGACGGCCTCGCGGCGGGCCGTGACGACCGTGCGGTGGTATTCGTTCCAGAGCCTGGGGTGCGCCTTGACCTGGGTGACGACCGTGCGCAGGACGGCGGAGGAGCGCTTGGCGAGCCCGCGGCGGCGCAGGAACTCCAGGAGGACGACGAGGTCGTCGCGGACCGAGGCGCCGGGCGGCTCGGGCTGGCTGACGTCGTCGAGGGAGCGCAGCACGTCGAGCATCAGCTCCTCCTTGCCGGCCCAGCGCCGGTAGAGGGCCGCCTTGCCGACGCCCGCCTCGCGGGCTATGCGTTCCATCGACAGCTCGCCGATGGTGACGCCCTGTTCCAGCAGGCGCAGCACGGTCTCGACGACGGCGGTGTCGACGGCCGCGCTGCGCGGCCGCCCGCGCCGCTCGGCGCGGGCGGTGCCCTGTGCGGGGGTGCCGGTGTTCTCGTGCGCGGGGGTGCCGGTGCCGGTCAATTACCTGCTCCCGCCTGTTGCTTCTCGGCGTCCGGCCGGGCCGTGCCGGGCGCGCCGCGGCCCGCCTGCCGGGGCGGCAGGAAGAGCAGGGCGACGATCGCTCCGAGCAGGGCGAAGGCGCTGGCGCCGAGCACGGTGACGTGCATGGCGTGGACGAACGCGTCGCGGGCGGGGGCGACGAGGCCCTCGCCCGCCGGGCCGAGCCTCCCGGCGACGGCGAGGGTCGCCTCGATGGACTCGCCGGCGGCGTGCCGGGCCTCGTCGGTCAGCCCGGGGACGGCGTCGAGCCGGCCGGTGATGCCGTCGCGGTAGGTGGTGGAGAGCACCGAGCCGAGCACGGCGACGCCGAGCGCGCCGCCGATCTGCCGGAAGGTGTTGTTCACGGCGGATCCGGAGCCGGCCTTCTCACGGGGCAGCGACTGCATGATCGAGACGGTGGCGGGCGGGGTGATGTGGGCCATCGCGATGCCCTGGAAGAGGAACAGCACCTCCAGGACCCAGATCGGGGTGTCCGTGTCGAGCAGGGCGTAGCCGGCCATGGTGGCGGCCATCACGAGCATGCCGCCGGTGCACACGGCGCGGGCGCCGAACCGCTGGACGACGATCCGGGTGCGCGAGGCGAAGACCATCTGGGCGGCGGCGAGCGGCAGCATCAGCAGGCCGCTCTGCAGCGGGGTGAAGCCGCGGGCGCTCTGCGTGTAGAAGACCATGAAGAACGTGACGCCCATCAGCCCGAAGAAGACCAGCGCCAGCGAGGAGACGGCCGCCGAGAAGGCCGGGTTGCGGAAGTAGCGCACGTCCATGGCGGGGTGGGTGCTGCGCCGCTCGTGCAGGACGAACAGGGCGAGCACGAGCAGGCCGCCGGCGGCCGTTCCGTAGACCTCGGGCACGGTGAAGTCGGCGAGCTGACCGCCCTTGATGATGCCGTAGACCAGCAGGACGAGTCCGACGACGGACAGCAGCACGCCCAGGGGGTCGAGCCGGCCGGGCCGGGGGTCCCGGGAGTCGGGGACGAGGAGGACCATCGCGGTGACGGCGGCGACGACGATCGGGACGTTGATGAGGAAGACCGAGCCCCACCAGAAGCGGCTGAGCAGGAGGCCGCCGGTGATGGGCCCCAGGGCGATGGCCATGCCGACGGCGCCGGCCCAGATGCCGATGGCCTTGGGCTGCTCGTCCCGCTCGAAGACGTTCATGATGATGGCGAGCGTCGACGGCATGACGAACGCGCCGCCGAAGCCCATGAGCGCGCGGTAGGCGATCAGCTCGGCGGGCGATCCGGCCATGGAGGCGAGCACGGAGCCGATCCCGAAGACGGTCATGCCGAAGACGAGGACCTTCTTGCGGCCCCACCGGTCGCCGAGCAGGCCGGCGGTGAACAGTATTCCGGCGAAGACCAGCGTGTAGGCGTTGATCGCCCACTCCAGCTCGCTCTGGCTGGCCCCGAGGCCGGTGGGGGCGGGGGCGGCGATCGTCTTCATCGCCACGTTGAGGACCGAATTGCCGAGGACGACCACGAGGAGGCTGCACAGCAGCACCGCGAGGACGGCCCAGCGCCGGCGGTGGACGTCCTCGGGGACCTTGCGGACGGGTGGGGCGGAGTCGGGAGTCGCCATGCCACCCACGATAGGTTATTTCGATACGGACCCGTTCCGTATCGCCTCTCCCCCGCTTCCGCCGGCCCGCGGGCGGGGCCCGCCGCCCGCGGGGGTGGGGGCCACTTCCCCGCCCGGGTGCGGCGTGTCAGCATGGAGGTGATCCGGAGACGCCGTCAGGGCGCTTCGAGACGACAACACAGGAGCCACGGCAATGACGCATGCCTTGAAAACCCCCGACAGCAGCCAGAAGGCCGGCACCAAGGCGCTGTACGGCGGTACGAGTTCCCGTCGCATCACCGTCCGTGACATCGCCGCCGCCAAGGAGCGCGGCGAGAAGTGGCCCATGCTCACCGCCTACGACGCGATGACCGCCTCCGTCTTCGACGAGGCCGGCATCCCCGTCCTGCTCGTGGGCGACTCGATGGGCAACTGTCACCTCGGCTACGAGTCCACGGTGCCGGTCACCATGGACGAGATCGCCCTCCTCTCGGCCGCCGTCGTACGGGGCACCAAGCGCGCCCTGGTCGTCGGCGACCTGCCCTTCGGCTCGTACCAGGAGGGGGCGGTCCAGGCGCTGCGCAACGCCACCCGGCTGGTGAAGGAGGCGGGCGTCGGCGCGGTCAAGCTGGAGGGCGGCGAGCGCTCGGCCCACCAGATCGAGCTGCTGGTCCAGGCCGGCATACCGGTCATGGCGCACGTCGGCCTGACCCCGCAGTCCGTCAACGCCTACGGCGGCTACCCGGTGCAGGGCCGCGGCGAGGAGGCGGCCCAGCAGCTGCTGCGCGACGCCAAGGCCGTCCAGGACGCGGGCGCCTTCGCCGTCGTGCTGGAGCTCGTACCGGCGGAGCTGGCCGCAGAGGTCACCCGTACCCTGCACATCCCCACCGTGGGCATCGGCGCGGGCGTCGAGTGCGACGCGCAGGTGCTGGTGTGGACCGACATGGCCGGGATGACGAGCGGCCGCCTGCCGCGCTTCGTCAAGCAGTACGCGCAGGTGCGCGAGGTCCTCGGGGACGCCGCCAAGGCGTTCGCGGAGGACGTCGTGGGCGGGGCGTACCCGGCCGAGGAGCACTCCTTCCACTAGGCCGCACCGCGGTGCCGGCGGTCCGCCGCCGGCACCGCCGTCGGTGATCTGTCGGTGAGCCGTCGGCGGCCCGCCCCGGCCGTCGGCGGGATGTCGGCCCGTTGTCAGCGGCGCCTGGCACCGTAGGGGGCATGACGCGAACCGACATCCACGACCGCGACGGAAACGCGGTCCAAGTACGGGGCCTGGTCAAGCACTTCGGCTCGACCAAGGCACTCGACGGGGTCGACCTGGACGTACGCGAGGGCACGGTCCTCGGCGTCCTCGGCCCCAACGGCGCCGGCAAGACGACGCTGGTCAGATGCCTGTCCACGCTGATCCGGCCGGACGCGGGCAGCGCCCGGGTCGCCGGGTACGACGTGCTGCGACAGCCCCGGCAGCTGCGCCGGGTCATCGGGCTGACCGGCCAGTACGCCTCGGTGGACGAGAAGCTCTCCGGCACCGAGAACCTCTACATGATCGGGCGGCTGCTCGACCTCTCGCGCAAGGACGCCCGGCGGCGGGCCGAGGAGATGCTGGAGCGCTTCTCCCTGACGGAGGCCGCCAAGCGCCCCGCGATGACCTACTCCGGTGGCATGCGGCGCCGGCTCGACCTGGCCGCTTCCATGATCGGCCGGCCGGCGGTGCTCTACCTGGACGAGCCCACCACGGGCCTCGACCCGCGCACCCGCAACGAGGTGTGGGCGGAGGTGCAGCGGATGGTGGCCGAGGGCGCCACGGTCCTGCTCACCACGCAGTACATGGAGGAGGCCGAGCAGCTGGCCGACGAGCTGACCGTCATCGACCGGGGCCGGGTCATCGCCGGGGGCGGGGTCGACGAGCTGAAGGCGAAGGTCGGCGGGCGCACCCTGCAGATCCGCCCGGCGGACCGGGCCGAGCTGTCCCGGATGGCCGAGGAGGTCTCCCGCGCCGGGCTGGCGGGGATCGCCGGCGCCACCGCCGACGAGGCGGAGGGCGTGGTCAACGTCCCCATCGTCAGCGACGAGCAGCTGACGGCCGTGATCGGCATGCTGGGCGGCCGTGGCTTCGCCATCGCCGGCATCAGCACCCATCTGCCCAGCCTGGACGAGGTGTTCCTCGCCGTCACGGGCCAGAAGACGTCCACCCCGGCTGCTGCCGGAGCGCACACCGACGAGCTTGAGGAGGTCGCGGCATGAGCGCGGCGACGATCAGTGCGCCCGCGGCGGCGCCCGCCGAGGACGGCCGGATCGGCCTGCGGGCCAACCTGCGGCACATCGGGGCGCTGGCGCGCCGCAACATGCTGCAGATCAAGCAGGACCCCGAGTCGATGTTCGACGCGGTGCTGATGCCGATCATCTTCATCCTGCTGTTCACGTACGTCTTCGGCGGCTCGATCGCCGGCAAGGGTCACGAGAAGGAGTACGTCGACTACCTGGTGCCCGGCCTGATGGCGATGATGGGCATGAACATCGCCATGGCGGTCGGCACGGGCATCAACGACGACTTCAAGAAGGGGGTGATGGACCGCTTCCGCACGATGCCGATAGCCCGGTCCTCCGTCCTCATCGCGAAGATCGTCGTCGAGGTCGGCCGGATGCTCGTCGCGACCCTGATCCTGCTGGCCATGGGCTTCGCGATCGGCCTGACCGTCAGCACGTCGGTGCTGCACCTGCTGGCGGCGGTGGCGCTGTCCATGGTGTTCGGCGCCTCGCTGATGTGGATCTTCATTCTGCTGGGTCTGACCATGAAGACGGCGCAGGCCGTTCAGGGGGTCGCCATGCTCGTCCTGATGCCGCTGCAGTTCGGCAGCTCCATCTTCGCGCCCACCGCGAACATGCCGGGCTGGCTGGAGGGGTTCACGAAGTACAACCCGCTGTCCA
The DNA here is from genome assembly GCF_020328095.1 of Streptomyces sichuanensis. Taxonomy (NCBI): domain Bacteria; kingdom Bacillati; phylum Actinomycetota; class Actinomycetes; order Kitasatosporales; family Streptomycetaceae; genus Streptomyces; species Streptomyces sichuanensis. Next base: position 1,857 of record NZ_JAIXMK010000179.1, on the reverse strand, counting down.
ACCTCGCCGACGCCGCCCGTCACCTGATCAACGGCGGCCCGGTGGCCCACTCGGTGTGGATGACGCTGGCCTGGTCGGTGGCGATCACGGTGGTGACGGCTCCGCTGGCGGTCGCCAAGTTCCGCAAGAGGACCTGACCGGCCGCCCCGCCCGCGGCGTCGGGTGCGCGTCAGACGAGGGCGCCGGCCTCCGCGGAGGAGAGGCCGGTGCCCTCGGCGTGCGCCCGCCGGTAGACCTGCTCGCCCAGCACCGACCGGGCCCGTTCCTCGGTCCAGTCGTGGATCTCGGTCTCCATGGCGGGGGTGCGGAAGCCCGGGTAGCGGAGGGTCTCGCAGGCGCCGAGCAGGCGGGCCGCCGTCAGGGCGTGCTCCTCGCCGCCCAGCGCGGCGTGGGCGTGGGCACCGTGCAGCAGTGCCGCGGTCAGCAGCTGCGGGGCGATCAGCCGGCTCAGCGGGTCCTCGCACTTCTCCAGCGCGACGCGCACCCTCGGCAGTGCCTCCTGGGGGCGGCCCAGGAGGGTGTCGGTCCAGGCGAGCAGACCGGCCATCAGGCCCTCGAAGACGGCGATGGCCCGCTCGTTGAAGTCCTGCGCGAGCAGCTCGAAGTGCTCCCTGGCCTCTGCGGGGCGGCCGGAGCGGGCCACGCGGATGCCGAGCTGGACGCGGACGAAGGCGGCGGTGTCGGGGCTGAGCCGCATGGCGTCGGCGAGCGCCTCGCGGTAGAACCGCTCGCCCTCCTCCGGGTTGAGCTGCTCGTCCTCCAGCAGCACCTCGGTGAGCCGGGCCCGCAGCATGGGCGCCTGTCCCTCGGCGCCCAGTTCCACCACGCGGTCGATGGCCGCGCGGTAGTCGTCGGCGGCGCCCGCGAGGTCGCCGTGCTTCTCCCGGGCCTCGCCGCGGCCGGACAGCGCCTCGGCCACGCCCCAGGAGTCGCCGACGCCCTGGAAGATCTCCAGGCTCTCGTCGGCGTCCGCGATGCCCTGGTCGGCCCGCTCGACGCTGTCGTTGAGCACCTTGGCGCGCAGCTGCAGCAGGTTGGCGAGCTCCCAGGAGTAGCCGAGGTCGCGGCAGCGCTGCACGGCGTCGTCGAGGACGGCGTAGAGGTCGTCCGCGGCGCCCGTCATCAAGGTCGCGTAGTACCACATCATGCCCGGCACGCGGCAGTTCTGCGGCTGCCCGTTGCCGTAGGCGGCGACGATGCCGTGCAGCAGCTCCTGGGTGGAGGGCGAGCCGATCTCCCGCATGTTGGCCTCCACGTTGGCGATCGCGACCAGCCGGATGCCGCGGCGCGCCTCCTGCAGCAGGTCCGGGGACATCGGGGGCGGTGCCTCGATGCAGGAGACGTACAGGGGCGGTGCGGGCTCGATGGGTTCCGCGAAGGGGTTGGGGCCCAGTGCGGCCACGGCCTCCGTCCAGTGCCGGGCGTCGGCGCGGTGGCCGCGCAGTTGCCAGAACCAGGCCAGGGACAGCACCAGGCACAGCGCCTCGTGCTCGTCGCGGGCGGCGACGGCGCGGCGGAGCGCGGCGCGGAGGTTGTCGTGCTCCAGCTCCAGGCGGTCCAGCCAGGCGCGCTGCCCGGTGCCGCGCAGCAAGGGGTCGGTGGTGCGGGCCAGTTCGCGGTAGGCCACCAGGTGGCGCCGTTCGACGGCCGCCCGTTCGCCGGCCTCGTCCAGCCGCTCGCCGGCGTACTCGCCGACGGTCTCCAGCAGCCGGTAGCGCATCTGGCCGTCGGCGGCGGGGGCGGCCACCACGAGCGACTTGTCGACGAGCGAGCCGAGGAGGGCGGCGACGTCCAGGGCGTGGACGTCGGTGCCGTCGGCGCAGACCTCCTCGGCGGCGGACAGGTCGCAGCCGCCGG
>NZ_JAIXMK010000178.1:0-1116 GCF_020328095.1 Streptomyces sichuanensis | reverse complement strand
GTCGGCGCAGACCTCCTCGGCGGCGGACAGGTCGCAGCCGCCGGAGAAGACGGACAGGCGGCGCAGGACGGCGCGTTCGGGCGCGTCCAGCAGGTCCCACGACCAGTCCACGACCGCGCGCAGCGTCTGCTGGCGCGGCAGCACGGTGCGGCTGCCGGAGGTCAGCAGCCGGAAGCGGTCGTCGAGGCGGTCGGCGAGGCCGCGGGGGGTGAGCAGGCGCAGCCGGGCGGCGGCGAGTTCGATGGCGAGCGGCAGGCCGTCCAGGCGACGGCAGATCTCGGCACAGGCCGCCGGGTCGTCCTCCACCCGGAAGCCGGGCCGGGCGGCGGCACCGCGGTCGGCGAGCAGCCGCAGGGCGACGGGGTCGGGCAGCGGCTCGACGGGCCGCACCAGCTCGCCGGGCACGGCGAGGGGTTCCCGGCTGGTGGCGAGCACGGTGACGCCCGGACAGTGCGCGAGGAGCGTCTCGGCGAGGCGGGCGGCGGCGTCGACGACGTGCTCGCAGTTGTCGAGGACGAGCAGCATGCGGCGGCGCGCGCAGTGCTCGGCGAGCCGTGCCAGCGGGTCGAGCGCGGTGGCGTCGGCGGCGGCCCGCAGCCCCTCGGCGGCGGTGCCGCGCACGACGGTCTCGCGCGCTCCGAGCGCGGTGAGCACCGCCTCGGGCACGGTCTCGGCGTCGTCCACGGGCGCCAGCTCCGCGAGCCACACCCCGTCGGGCCAGCGCCCGTCCGCCGGCGCGGCCGCCTCGGCGGCCTCCTGCGACAGCCGTGTCTTGCCCGCACCGCCGGGCCCGAGCAGCGTCACCAGCCGGTGCCGCACCAGGTCTTCCCGGATCAGCGTGATCTCCCGCTCCCGCCCGACGAAGGACGTGAGCCGCGCCCGCAAATTCCCCCGCGCACCCGGCACCCCACCGGCCCCGTGCGGAACGCCGAGCGCCGCAGGGGCGGCGGCCGCCCCGCCGGCGGGCGGGGACACGGCGCCGTACGGCGCGACTCCGACGCCCGGCACGGCTGCACCACTCGGGGCGGGCGCGTGCCCGGCGGTCCCGTCCACGGCGGGGGACACGGCGCCGTACGGCGAGGACACCGGCACGCCTGCACCACTCGGGGCGGGCGC
>NZ_JAIXMK010000177.1:0-11370 GCF_020328095.1 Streptomyces sichuanensis | reverse complement strand
GCCGCGGCCACCGCGCACCCGACGGCCGCCGCCACCGGCCCGCGCCGCCGGCCCGTCCCTGCACGCATGCGCCCTCCCTCCGTCACCGGTACTCCGCCAGCCGGCGCCCGATGCCGAGCACCGCGCCCGCCGCGCCCAGCACGGCCAGCACGACGGCCCCGACCGCCAGCCCGGCGAGCGCACCGCGCCCGTCGTCCGCCGCCCGCCGGAACTCGCCCTGCTCGTGCGTCAGCGCCCGGCTCAGCCCCGTGTCCACCCGGTCGAACGACTCGCCCGTGCTGTCCTTCTCGCCGATCACCTTCGGCAGCGCCCGTTCGTAGTACCCGCTGTCGTCGGAGGCGCGCGCGTCGCGGTGGCGCTGCTGCCACTGCCGTACGTCCTTGATCGCACCGGCCACCGGGTCGCGGCCGTCCGCGCCGTCGGCGAGCTCCTGCGCCCGGTCCAGCAGGCTGCCCTCCTCGGGCGCGCCGCCCACGGAGACGCTGTCCCCGCCGATGAGCTTCCGCATGCCCGCCCGGTAGCTGCTCTCGTACACGTCGTCGCCGCGCGGGGTGAGCACCGCCCCGCGCGCCACCAGGGTCAGGCTCTCGTCGCCCCGGGCCTGGAGCGCCGCGATCCGGGCCTCGTTGAGCACCTGCAGCGACTTGGCGCCGTGCTCGTAGGACTGGGTCAGCCCCGCCCGGGCCACGCCGTGTCCGACGGCCAGCCACAGCAGCAGCACCGTCGCCGCGGCGGTGGAGGCCAGCAGGCCGTGGTTGAGCAGGCGGTTGGTGCGCAGGTACGTGCGGCGCTGCGCCCAGCCCAGGGCGCCCAGGGCCAGCACGCCGGTGGTGAACGCCGCCCAGGGCAGGGTCTTGGCGTCGCCGTAGTCGGAGCCCAGGCGGCCGGTCTCCGTCTCGTACAGCGCGCGGGCCGCGGGCAGCAGCTCCTCGCGCATCCGGTCGCTGGCGTAGCGCAGGTAGGCGCCGCCCAGCGGCAGGCCCTGCCGGTTGTTGGCGCGGGCGGACTCCACCAGACCGGTGTAGAGGGGGAGTTGCTCGTTGAGCTTGGCTATCCGGGGCCCCGCCGGGTCGCCGGCGTCGGTGTTGGCGGCGGCCTTGACCAGCAGCTCGGAGGCGCGGGCGATGTCCTTCTCGTACCGCTGGCGCACCGCCCGCGGCTCCTGCCCGCCGGCCAGGAAGCCCCCGGCGGCGGCGGTGTCGGCGTCGGCGAGGGAGCGGTAGATGTCCGCGGCGTCGGCGCTCAGCGGCTGGCTGTGGCCGATGACGGCGTCCGCGGCCGCCGCCCGGTCGGAGACCTGCCAGGCGGTGACCGAACCGAACAGGACGAGCAGCCCGGCCAGGGCCGCCCCGATGATGCGCAGTCTGCCGGGCTCGGTGGTGGCCGCGGATCTCAGCCGGTCCAGCCCCTCGCGCCACGCGCTGTGCCCCGCGCCCGGATCCGGCTGCGGTGATGACGACACGTGACCTCCCCCTCGGTCTCCGGCTGTGCCCGGCCAGCCAGTATGGCCGCAGGGACTGACAAACACACCGGTTGTGCACCGATCTTGTGCGGACCGGGATCTTCACGGGCGTGTGCGTACGGTCCTTTCATCTCATTTCACGCGTGCCCTGCCAGTTCGGTTCCCGTGCGAAGGCCGGGACGGGCCCGCCGCACACGTCCCCGCCTCCGCACGGGACCGTGTGCCCTCAGGGGCCGGCCGGCTCCGCGTAGTGGCTGCGCAGCCGCGCATAGGCCGCCGGAGGGGCCCCCACGTGGTCCAGGGCCAGCAGGGCGGCGCCCAGGACCGGCGGGGCCGTGACGAGCCGGGGCACGGCCAGGGGGGCGCGGGCGGCCAGCAGGCCCACGATGCGCTCGTGCAGCAGCGGGTGGCGGGCCGCGAGCACGCCGCCGCCCAGGATCACCGGAACGTCCGCGTCCAGCAGGTCCAGCCGGGTCAGGGCGGCCGTCACCATCGCGACGATCTCGTCGGCCTGCCGGGCCACCAGCGTCCCGGCGACCCGGTCCCCGTCCGCCGCCACCGCGAAGAGCACCGGCGTCAGTTCGTGCCGGCGCCCCTCCGCGATCCGGCCCAGGTGCAGGGCCTCGATGAGCTCCGGCATGCCGGGCAGCCCGAAGTGGGCGGGCAGCGCCCGGGCCAGCGCCGTGGCCTCGCCCCGGCCGTCCGCGGCGCGCGCCGCCCACCACAGGGCCTCCTCCGCCAGGGCCCCGCCGCCGCCCCAGTCGCCGGAGAGCCGGCCGATGGCCGGGAAGCGCGCCGTGCGCCCGCCGGGGGCCACTCCGGAGCAGTTGATGCCGGCGCCGCACACCACGGCGACCCCCGCCGGCTCGCCCTCGTCGGCCAGCCCGGCGCGCAGCAGCGCGAACGTGTCGTTGGCGACGGTGACCGTACGGCCCCACCCGTGCCCGGTGATCTCCTGCGCCAGCTGCTCCTCCTCCACCGGTAGGTCGGCGTTGGCCAGGCACGCCTGGACGTGGTCCACCCGCGGCGGAGCGGCGATGCCCGCCCGTTCCGCCGCCCGGGCGACGACCGCCGCCAGCTCCCGCACCGCCCGCGCGACCCCCACGCGCGGTGGCTGGAAACCTCCGCCGCGCGCCGTGCCGAGCACCGTGCCGCAGGCGCCCACCAGCGCCACGTCCGTCTTGCTGTTGCCCGCGTCGACGGCGAGCAGCGCGCCGCTCACGCCCACGCGAGGTGCTCCCGGTTGTGCGCGAGGAGCTCGTCGGTCAGCCGGTCCGCGTACGCCCTCTGCCCGATCAGCGGATGCGCCAGCAGCGCCGCGAAGACGCGGTCGCGGCCGCCCTTGAGGGCCGCCTCCAGCGCCAGGTGCTCGTACGCCGTCACGCCCGCGACCAGCCCGGCGTACAGCGGCTCCAGGGGCCGTACGGGCAGCGGCCGGGCGCCGTGCGCGCCGATCGTCGCCGGCACCTCGACGACCGCGTCGTCCGGCAGGAACGGCAGGGTGCCGTTGTTGAGGGTGTTGACCACCTGCACGTCGCCCGTGTCCGCCAGCAGGGAGGAGGTGAGGGCCACGGCCGCCTCGGAGTAGAAGGCGCCGCCGCGCTGCGCCAGCAGCTCCGGCTTCTCGTCCAGGGCCGGGTCGGCGTACAGGGCCAGCAGCCGCCGTTCCATGCCGGCCACCTCGGCCGCGCGCGAGGGCTTGGTGCGCAGCTCCTCGACGACCGCGTCGTGCTCGTAGAAGTAGCGCAGGTAGTAGGAGGGCACGACGCCCAGCCGGTCCAGCAGGGCGCGCGGCATGCGCAGGTCCGCGGCGATGGCCTCGCCGTGCTCGGCGAGCAGCCGGGGCAGCACGTCCTGCCCGCCGACCCGTACCGCCCGCTCCCAGGTGAGGTGGTTCAGGCCCACGTGCTCCAGCTCGACCTCCCGGGGCGCCACCCCGAGGAGCTTCGCGAACTTCCGCTGGAAGCCGATGGCCACGTTGCACAGGCCGACCGCCCGGTGCCCGGCCGTCAGCAGGGCGCGGGTGACGATGCCGACCGGGTTGGTGAAGTCGACGATCCAGGCGCCGGGGTTGCGGCGGCGCACGCGCTCGGCGATGTCGAGCACCACCGGCACGGTGCGCAGGGCCTTGGCGAGGCCGCCCGCGCCGGTGGTCTCCTGTCCCACGCAGCCGCACTCCAGCGGCCACGTCTCGTCCTGCTCGCGGGCCGCCTGCCCGCCCACGCGCAGCTGCAGCAGCACCGCGTCGGCGCCGTCCACGCCCGCGTCGAGGTCGGCGGTCCAGGTGACGCGGCCCGGGTGGCCCTGCCGGGCGAGGATCCGCCGGGACAGACCGCCGACCAGCTCCAGCCGGTCGGCGGCCGGGTCGATCAGGACCAGCTCCGTCACCGGCAGCACCTCGCGCAGCCGGGCGAAGCCGTCGACCAGTTCGGGGGTGTAGGTCGAGCCTCCGCCGACCACGGCGAGCTTCATACGCGCTTCATGGGAACACTCATCCCTTGACTCCGGTGAGGGTGACGCCTTCGACGAAGGCTTTCTGGGCGAAGAAGAACACGAGGACGACGGGTGCCATGACGAGCAGGGTGGCGGCCATGGTCAGGTTCCAGTTGACGCCGTGGGCACTCTTGAACGACTCCAGGCCGTACGAGAGGGTCCACGCGCCCGGGTTCTGGGCCGCGTAGATCTGGGGCCCGAAGTAATCGTTCCAGCAGAAGAAGAACTGAAACAGCGCGACCGCGGCGATGCCGGGCCGGGCCATCGGCACGACGATGCGCAGCAGCGTGCGCAGCTCTCCGCAGCCGTCGAGGCGCGCCGCCTCCAGACAGGCGGAGGGAAGGGTGAGGAGGAACTGCCGCAGCAGGAAGACGGAGTACGCGTCGCCGAACGCCAGCGGGACGATCAGCGGCCACAACGACCCCGACAGGTGCAGGTACTGGGCCCACACGAGGTACATCGGGACGACGACGACCTGCGGCGGCAGCATCATCGTGGAGATCACCAGCAGCATCACCGGCCGCCGCCCGCGGAAGCGGAACTTCGCGAGCGCATAGGCGACGGGAAGGGACGAGCACACGGTGAAGAGGGTGCCCAGCCCGGCGTACAGCAGCGAGTTGCGCCACCAGTCGAGGAAGCCGGGCGTGCGGAAGACCTCGGCGTAGTTGGACCAGTGCCACTCGTGGGGCCACAGTTCGCCGCTCATCGCCTGTTCGTCGCTCATGACGGAGGTCAGGAGGACGAAGACGAAGGGCAGGGTGAAGAAGAGGGCGGCGGCCACGGCCGTGGTGTGGACGGCTATCCAGTGCAGGGCGCGCTTGCGGGTCATCGGCGCTCAGTCCTCCGCCGTCAGCAGGCCGGCGCGTCGGCGCATCAGCAGCGAGGTCACGGCCATGGCGAGGGCGAAGAGCACGAGCGAGAGGACGCAGGCCGCACCGGTGTTGAAGTTCTGGAAGCCCAGGGAGTAGACGAGCTGGGGCACGGTGAGGGTGGAGTGGTCGGGGTAGCCGGGCTGGACGACCGAGCCCGGGCCGGTGCTCACGCCGGAGGCGAGCTTCCCGGCGACGAGGGCCTGGGTGTAGTACTGCATCGTCTGCACCACTCCGGTCACCACCGCGAACATCACGATCGGGGTGATCGCCGGCCAGGTGACGTAGCGGAACGTCGCGAGGCGGCCCGCGCCGTCGAGTTCGGCGGCCTCGTACTGCTCCTTGGGCACGTCCAGCAGCGCGGCCATGAAGATCACCATGAGGTCGCCGATGCCCCACAGCGACAGCAGGACGAGCGAGGGCTTGGCCCAGGCGGGGTCGTTGAACCAGTCGGGCGCGGACACCCCGAGGGCGGAGAGCCCCTCGTTGACCGGGCCCGTGCCCGGGTTGAGGAGGAAGACGAAGGCCACGGTCGCGGCCACGGGCGGCGCGAGGTAGGGCAGGTAGAAGGCGGTGCGGAAGAAGCCCGCCCCCGTCTTCACCTTGGTGACCAGCAGCCCGATGCCGAGCCCGAAGGCGACCCGCAGCGTCACCGTCACCACCACGAGCCACAGCGTGTTCCACAGGGCCGGCCCGAACAGGGGCATCTGGCGCAGCACGTAGGTCCAGTTGCGCAGGCCCACGAAGGTGGGGGCCTGGATCTGGTTGTAGTGCATGAAGGAGAAGTAGACGGTGGCGATCAGCGGGTAGCCGAAGAAGACGGTGAAGCCGGCCAGCCAGGGGGAGAGGAAGCCGAGCGTGCGCAGCCGCTCGCGGAGGCGTCTTCGGCGCAGCTCGGGAGCGGTGGGGAGGAGGGCCATGGGCGGGGCTCCGTCAGTTGGCGGACTGGAGGGTGTCGTCGTCTATCTGCCGGTCGAGCGCGCGCAGCCCCTTGTCCAGGTCACGGACCCTGCCCGCCTCGACGGCGTACGCGAAGTCCTGCAGGGCGGTGATGTACATCCCGCCGTTGACGGAGGGCGGCATGGAGACGCTGTGCCGGTTCTGCGCGATGGACAGGAAGGTGCGGAAGGCGGGGTCGGCGTCGAGGGCCGGTGAGGCGAGCGCGGCCTTGGTGGAGGGGACGTTGTGGATGGCGTTCGCGAAGGCGACCACCTGATCGGTGTCGGTCGTCAGGAACTTCACCAGCTCCCAGGCGGCGTTCTGGTGCTTGCTGCTGTGCGCGATGCCCGCGACGGTGCCGGTCAGATACCCGCGCCCGTACGTGTCCGGCCGGTCGTCCGGCACGGGCATGGGCGCGGTCGCCCACCGGAAGGACGGCCGGGCGTCCGCCAGCATCACGCTGCGCCAGGAACCGTCCAGGTGCATGGCGAGCTTCCCGGTCAGGAAGGCGTTCTGCGAGGACATCTCGTCGCCGAAGGTGGTACGGAACCTCTCCAGCGGGCCGTAGCCGCCGAGTGCGGTGATCAGGTCCCGTTGCACGCCGAAGAACTGCCGTGCCGCGGGCTCCCGGGAGAGCCGGGACCTGCCCTCACCGTCGAAGTAGCGCGGGTCCCACTGGGCGAAGAGCCGGTCGGGACTGTTCTCGTACAGACGGAAGTTGGGCATGAACCCCACCCGCCGGTACGAGCCGTCCTCCGTCCGCCGGGTGAGCTTCACGGCCGCGGCCTTGAACTCGGACATGGTGCGCGGCGGCCGCGAGATGCCCGCCTCCTCGAAGGCGTCCCGGTTGTAGTACATCCCGTAGGCGTCGGCGAGCAGGGGCAGGGCGCACTGCGTTCCCCGGTACTGCGTGTAGTCCAGGAGCGTCCTGGGGAAGACCTCCTTCTTGTCGAGGCCGGATCTGCGCAGGAAGGGGTCGAGGTCGACCCACATGCCCGAGGAGCAGTACTGCCCCACGTTGTTCGTGGTGAAGGAGGAGACGACGTCGGGCGCCTTCCCCCCGCCGGCCCGCAGCGCCTGGTTGACGGTCTCGTCGGTGACGTTGCCCGTCGACTCCACCCGGATGTGGGGGTAGCGCTTCCGGAACCGGGCGATCGCTTCGTCGACCGCCTTGACCTCGTTCTTCTCCGACCAGCCGTGCCAGAAGCGGAGGGTGACCGGCCGGGTCGGGTCGTCCCGGTCGCTGCCGGTGCCCGGGTTCGCGCAGCCGGTGAGCAGCAGGCCCGCCGTCGCGAGCAGGGCCAGGAGCGCGGCCGGTAAGCCGCGGCGTCCGCTTCGGGGCATGGCGGAACGTCCTTTCCGACGGTGGGGGGCGGGGCGGGAGGCGCTCCGGGGGGGCGGGGTGCCCGGTGGTCAGGCCGTGTCGAAGACCGTGTCGCGGGTGTCCGCCAGGGCGGTCTGCAGCGCGCCGATGAGGATGGGGGAGCCCTCCACGGTGCTCAGCCGCAGGAGCGGCCGGGGCAGGGCGAGTCCGGTCATGTCCGCCTCGACGAGGGCGCGCAGTCGCTCGCCGCCGGCCTGGCAGAGCTGGCCGGAGAGCACCACGAGCGCGGGGTCGACGACGGCGACGACCGCCGCGAGGCCGCAGGCGATGCGGGTCGCGAGCTCGGTGAGGAGCGCGTCGCCGGCGCCCCCGGTCCGCAGCGCGGCCGCCACCGCCTCGGGGGCCGTCGGCGCCTCGATGCCGAACTCCCGGGCCAGCGGCAGCACGGTGGAGTAGTCCACGAGCTGCTGGAAGCCGCCCCCGCCGTCCCCGATCGTGGCTTCGGGGCCGCCGCGGGCGAGCGGCGCTCCCGGCAGCGGCATGTAGCCGATCTCGCCGGCGCCGCCCGTGGCACCGCGCAGCAGCCGTCCGCCGAGGACGACGGCGGCGCCGACGCCCTCGTCGATCCAGACGAGCACGTAGTCCTCGGCGTCCTGGGCGGCCCCGGCGTACCGTTCGGCGACGGCGGCGAGGTTGACGTCGTTCTCGATGGCCACGGGCGTGCCGAGGGCTGCGGCGAGGTCGTCGCGCAGGGTTGTCGCGTGCCAGCCGGGCATGTGCGGGGCGTAGCGCAGGGTGCCGGTGGCCGGGTCGAGCGCTCCGGGGGTGCCGATGACGGTGCGGTGCAGGGCGTCCGGGGCGAGCCCGCCGGCGGCCAGGGCGCCGTGCACGGCCTCGGTCACCAGCTCGGTCGTGCGGTCGCGGACCGATGCGTCGAGGGCCACCGCCGCGACGCGGTGTTCACCGACGACGGTGCCGGTGATGTCGGCGACGGCGGCCGTGATGCCCAGCTTGTCGACGGCGAGGCCGGCGACGTGCGCGATGCCCGGATTCACCTCGTACAGCTGGGCGTTGGGCCCGGGGCGGCCCGTGACGTTGCCGATGGTGCGGACCAGCCCGGCGGCGGCGAGCCGGCCCAGCAGCTGGGAGGCGGTGGGCTTGGACAGGCCGGTGAGCTCGCCGAGGCGGGTGCGGGTCAGCGGGCCGTGGGCGACGAGCAGGTCGAGCGCGGCCCGGTCGTTCATGGCCCGCAGGACGCTGGGGGTGCCGGGGGTGCCCGTTCCTGCCATGGTGTCGCCCGCCCTTCGGCGGCGTGCCGGGACAGCCGCTCTGTAAGGAAACTTTCCAATCGCTGGTGGTGAGGACGGTATGCGCACGTCAAAGACGTCGTCAAGAGGTCTGGACCGCAGCGTCCGCGGGCCCGGGCGGAAAAATGGCGCGACGTCGGATACGCCCCGGTGTTAGCTTCCCGCTCCATGGAACCACTCGGCGACAACGACATACGCGCCTCCTTCGTCAACTGCTCGAAGGGCGAGGCGCGCAGGATCAGTCTGCCCCGCCAGCTGGCCGATCTCCCCTGGGCCGACCTGGACTTCCTGGGGTGGCGGGATCCGGGTGCGCCGGACCGCGGGTACCTCGTCGTCGAGCGGCAGGGCGAGCTGACCGGCGTCACCCTGCGCGTGCCGCAGGGCGGGCCCCGGGCCCTGACCAAGACCACCATGTGCTCGCTGTGCCTGACGGGGCACGGCGGCTCGGGCGTCTCCCTGCTGGCGGCCCGCAAGGTCGGGGCCTCCGGCCGCGAGGGCAACACGGTCGGCGCCTACATGTGTGCCGACCTGGCCTGCCCGCTGTACGTGCGCGGCAAGAAGGTGCCGCTGATGTCGATGCGTTACAAGGAGTCGCTGTCCCTGGAGGAGCGGCTGGAGCGGATGCGCACCAACGTGGACCAGTTCCTGGAGAAGGTCTTCCAGGAGCGCTGAAAGCCGGAGGGCTCCCTCACCACATCGGCGGTGAGGGAGCCCTCGGCCTGTTCCCGTCTCTGCCCGGCCTCCCGTTCTTCGTCCGGCCCGGCAGGCCGTCAGCCGATGCTGATGCCCTTGCCGAGCGTCGCGCCCGGCGGCACCGGGGCCGGCGCCGGTATCGGTGCCGTGGCCTGCGACTGCGGGGAGGTGGGGTTGGCCAGGACGGACGGTGCGGCGACGGTCGCCGCCGGGTCCGCGGCCGTCTCCAGGTCCGGCTCGACCGGGCGGCCCACGAGGCGGATGCCCTCCGCGTCCAGCGCCCGCTTGATGCGCCAGCGCAGCTCGCGCTCCACGCCGAGGGCCTTGCCGGGCATGGTCTTGGCCGACACGCGGATGACCACCGAGTCGAGGTAGATCGCGTTCAGGCCCAGCACCTCGACCGGCTCCCAGAGCCGCTCGCTCCACGGCTCGGACTTCTGCATGTCCTCACCGGTGCGCACGATGACCTCGCGCACCCGGTCCAGGTCCTCGTCCGAGCGGACCTGGACGTCGACGCCCGCCGTCGCCCAGCCCTGGCTGAGGTTGCCGATCCGCTTGACCTCGCCGTTGCGCACGTACCAGATCTCACCGTCCGTGCCCCGCAGCTTGGTCACCCGCAGGCCGACCTCGATCACCTCGCCGGAGGCCACTCCCGCGTCGATCGTGTCGCCGACGCCGTACTGGTCCTCCAGGATCATGAAGACGCCGGAGAGGAAGTCGGTGACGAGGTTCCGCGCGCCGAAACCGATGGCGACACCCGCCACACCGGCACTGGCCAGCAGCGGAGCCAGGTTGATCTTGAGCACCGAGAGCACGGTCAGTGCCGCCGTGCCCATGATCAGGAACGAGGCCACGCTGCGCAGCACGGAGCCGATGGCCTCCGAGCGCTGCCGGCGCCGCTCGGCGTTGACGAGCAGGCTGCCCAGGGCCGTGCCGTCGACGGCCTGGGCCGTGCGGTTCATGCGCGCGATGAGCTTGGTGATGGCGCGGCGTATGAGGTGACGCATGGCCACCGCGATCAGGACGATCAGAATGATGCGCAGGCTGTTGCTGAGCCAGGTGGACCAGTTCTGTTCGACCCAGCCCGCAGCGTCGTTCGCCGTTCGTTGTGCCTCGTCCAGGGACGAGGGACGGGGCGTCGAGTCTGGGGCCGGGGCAGCGGACCAGAACACAGCAGGAACCCTCCGGTGTGGGACAGACCCGCGACGAGGAGCGACGCGGGGCAGACCCACCACACTAACGGGGCAGACCGCCTGCCCCGTTGTTGTGTTCGATAAGCGGCAGTTCTTGTGCGGGAATGGCGGTGGCTGGTTGAGGTGAGCTCCCAGGTGTGCGCCAAAACACCTGAGACCCGTTACCCGTGGATGGTGGCGCATCGGCCAGGGGCCAGGGGACACTTGCAGGAGATCGTCCCGGCGCGAGCCACGCGCCGCCGGCGTACAAGGAGGCACCCGTGCCGCACGTCCTGGTCCTCAACGCGTCGTACGAGCCGCTCGGCGTCGTACCGCTCCGCCGCGCGCTCATACTCGTCCTCAATGAGAAGGCCGTCAGCCTTGAGGACTCCGGCGCCTATCTGCACAGCGCGACCTGCACCGTCCCCGCCCCCAGCGTCGTCCGCCTGAAGCGCTTCGTGAGGGTGCCCTTTCGGGGCCCCGTACCGCTCACCCGCCGTGCCCTGTTCGCCCGCGACGGCGGGCGCTGTGCGTACTGCGGTGGCGTCGCAACCAGCGTCGACCACGTGGTCCCGCGCAGCCGGGGCGGCCAGCACGCCTGGGAGAACGTGGTGGCTGCATGCCGCCGCTGCAATCACGTCAAGGCCGACCGGCACGTCTCGGAGCTCGGCTGGCGGCTGCGCCACCAGCCCGCGCCGCCCTCGGGCCTGGCCTGGCGGATCATCGGCACGGGCCATAGGGACCCGCGCTGGCTGCCTTACCTGCAGGCATACGGCGCGGAGGACGCGATGGCCCGGATCGACGGCATTTCCGCCTGAGGTCCGGGCCACCGTTGTTTCCGGCCCCCGGACGCCGGGCGGTGCCCTCACGGCCCGCCCGGCGGCCGGCACCCGGCACCCGGCACCCGGTGCTCCGGCGTCCCACCGGACGGCGCTGTGGCCCGCCGGGCTTCCGGCCTTTCGTGGCTACGTCCGCGTCCTGCCGGTCGGCGTTGCGGTCCGCCGGGCTTCCGGCCTTTCGTGGCTACGTCTGCGTCCTGCGGGACGGCGCTGTGGCCTGCCGGCTGGCCTTTCCGTGGCTACGTCCGCGTCCTGCCGGTCGGCGTTGCGGT
>NZ_JAIXMK010000176.1:0-3190 GCF_020328095.1 Streptomyces sichuanensis | reverse complement strand
GCGGGACGGCGCTGTGGCCTGCCGGCTGGCCTTTCCGTGGCTACGTCCGCGTCCTGCCGGTCGGCGTTGCGGTCCGCCGGGCTTCCGGCCTTTCGTGGCTACGTCCGCGTCCTGCGGGACGGCTCTGTGGTCCGCCGGGCTTCCGGCTTTCCGTGGCTACGTCCGCGTCCCGCGGGAGCGGCGCTGTGGCCTGCCGGGCTTCCGGCCCTTTCCGCGGCCTCGCCGCGGCCTGCCGGACGGCGCCGTGGCCCGCCGGCTCCCGGCCCTCCGCGGCGCCCGGTTCCCCGGCGGACGGGCCCGGTCGCGGTGTACCGGCCCTCCGGCGGCCACGCCCGGTCCCCCCGGCGCCCGGGCCCGGCCGGCGGTGCCCCGCGCGTGCGTGTCCGCCCTAGTGGGCCGCGTACGCCTCCAGCTGCCGCAGGCCCGTCCCCTCCACGCGCACGAAGCGCACCTCCGGGGCGTCCAGCCGCAGCGCGCCCCCGGCGTCGGTGACGAACGCCGCGTCCCGCCACGCCCGGCCGTCCGGTGACACCTGCACGCGGTGGCGCGGAGGCCGTCCCGCCCAGTGCAGCACGAGCCGTCCCAGCCGCACCGGCTGCGGCAGCTCCAGCAGCCAGGCGCTCCCGTCGGGGCGCAGGCCCGCACCGCGCGCCAGATCCGGCCCGCCGGCCTGCGGATACGTCCGGACCGTCACCGTCCGCTCCCGGCCCGCCAGCCGCACCGGCACGGTGAAGACGCCCGCGGGCGTCCCCGCCGGGACCGACAGCTCGATGCGGACCGTGGTCACGCCCCCGCGCACGGCCGTGACCTCCGCGGGGGCCGTGACCGTCACTCCCTTCGGCGCCCGCACGACCAGCGGCTCGCGGACCGTCTCCGGCCGCTGGTCGATCACGCGGGCCTCGACGACCGCGGGGCGTCCACCGGCCTCCGCGTCCACCCGGTCCCGCGAGAGCTCCCACTCCGCGGGGGCGGTGTCGGCGAACCACGGGGCGAACTCGTGCACCGCCGGCGGGGCGCCCGTGCCGCCGGTGAAGACCACGCGCAGCGCGTCGGCCCGCAGCCCCCGGCCCGGCACCTGCGTCCAGCCGCCCGCCGCCACCGGCCCCAGCGGCTGCCAGCCCTTCTCCGGGTCGTGCGCCTCCACGGTGCCGCCCGCCCCGGCCACCGGCGCGGTCAGCAGGGTGACCTGCGTCAGCGGGCGCGGCGCCGGCAGCCGGACGGCCAGCGGAGCGCCCGCCGGCACGGTCACGACGGTCGCCGGGTCACCGTCGGTGGCGGCGCCCGCCGTGCCCAGCGGCCGGTCGACGCCCGTCCACCCGTTGGCCCGGGCCAGCGCCTGGTCGAGGAAGGCGTCGAGAACGCCCTTGCCGACGGTGGCCCGGCCCGCCCGGATGCGGGCCCGCAGCCGCTGGACGTCGAGCTGGGCGCGCCACGCCCGGCCGCCGTCGCCGCGCGCCTGGGCGGTGAGCATGTCCACCGCCCGCAGGCCCGCCTCGCCGTGCAGGGCCAGCTGCTCCAGCCACGGGCCCACCTCCTCGCCGAGGACCGGGCCGAGCCGCTCGCGGACCCCGGCCATCGTGCGGAAGGCCCCCTGCAGCCGGTCCGCCGCCCCGTCGAGCGCGGCGGCGTCGGTGCCGGACAGGGCGGACCGGAAGCCGTCCAGCAGCGGGCGCAGGTACGCCGACTCCTCGCCGCCCAGCACCGAGGAGACGTCGTTGCCGGCGAGCGCCCGCAGCGCCTCGCGGGTCGGGCCGTCGCCGCCCGCCAGGTCGTCGACGGCCGCCCGCCAGGACTCGTCGGGACGGTAGCCGCCCGGGTTCCAGGCGAAGTCGGCGGCGGTGAACAGCGGGATGCGGGAAGCGGTGGGCTGCGCCGAGGCGTTGGCGAGCAGCGCGGTCGAGCCGGTGGCCACCGCCGGTTCCCGGCCCGTGTACGGCCCGAGGAAGATACGGTCCTGCGCGTAGTCGTTGACCGGGTAGTTGTCCATGGTCATCAACGGGTGCCCGAAGGCCGCCCGGGCCGCGGCCAGTTCACCGCCCGTGATGGTCCGGGGCACCACGCCCACGCCCGTCCACGCCACCTCCACGCGCGGGTCGAGGGCATCGGCCAGCGCCCGCCGGAAGGCCGTGCGCCCGTCCTGGTAGTACTCGGTGGGCAGCAGCGACAGCGGCGCCGCCTCCGCGCCCTTGCCGGCCAGGTGCCGCGCCAGCTCGCCGGCCACCTTCGCCTGCGCCCGGGCCGCCGCCTTCGGCCCGGAGCCGAACGCGTCGGCGTCCTCGTCGCAGTGCCACTCGCTGTAGCTGACGTCCTCGAACTGCAGCTGGAAGGCGCGCACCCCCAGCGCCCACATCGCGTCGGCCTTGCGCTTGAGCGCCCGCACGTCCTCGCCGGAGGAGAAGCACATCGCCTGCCCGGGGGAGACGGCCCAGCCGAGCGTCACGTGGTTGCGGCGGGCCCGCTCGGCCAGCTCCCGGAACTCCGCCCGCCGCGCCGCCGGGTAGGGGTCGCGCCAGCGGGCCTGGCGGTACGGGTCGTCGCCGGGCGCGTACAGGTAGCGGTTCTGCTTCGTGCGGCCCATGAAGTCCAGCTGCGCCAGCCGCTGCCGGTGCGACCACGGCTGCCCGTAGAAGCCCTCGGTCAGCCCGCGCACCGCCGTCCCCGGCCAGTCGCGGATCGCCGCCCCGGCGAAGGCGTGCCCGCCGTCCCGCTCCACGGCCAGCTGCCGCAGCGTCTGCGCCGCGTGGAAGAGGCCGTCCGCGCCCGCGCCCGCCAGGGCCACGACCGGCCGGCCGTCGAGCTGCCCGGTGGCCAGGCGGTAGCCGCCCGGCGGCAGGTCGCCCGCCGGTGGGGCGCCCAGCGCCCGCAGGGCCTCCTCGGCCGCCCGCCCGCCCGCATGGACGATCAGCCCGCTGGGCGGCGGGGTGCCACCGGGCTGGGCGTCGACGACGGTACGGGCTCCCGCGCCGCGCAGGATCGTGCGGAGCGCCTCGATCGCGTAGGGGTCGGTGCCCTGCTCGGCCATGAGGGTGACCTCGTCACCCACCCGGGCGAACCCGCCCCGGTCGCGCACCGACTGGGGCCGCGGCCACACGGGCGGCAGGGCGCCGGCGCCCTCCCGGTCCGGGGTGCCCGGCGAGCCGGTGGCGGCGGCCGCGTCCCCGGGCCGCGGGTCGGCGAGGGCGTCGCCGCC
>NZ_JAIXMK010000175.1:0-14709 GCF_020328095.1 Streptomyces sichuanensis | reverse complement strand
GGTCCGCGGGCCGGGGGGCCGGTGCGGGCCGGCGCGGCCGGGACGCGGGCTTCGGCTCGTTGAAGAACGACGCGGCGTCGCGCTCCCCGCTCTCCACGGCCTTCACGGCCGCCGCCAGCGCCTCGGCGACGGCGGACCGCTTGCCGGCGGCCGCCTCCTGCGCCCCGGGCTCCCCGCCCGGCGCGTCCTGGGCGGCCGGCTCACCGGCCGGGGACGTCGCGCCGTCCGGCTCCGGGCTCCCGGGAGCGGGGGCGGGCGCCCCGGCGCCCCCGGGGCCGGCCGCGTCGGCGGGGAGGTGACCGCGGTCGTTGGTCACAGGGTGCTCCAGTCCTGGTCGGGATAGCGGTGCACGGGCGCCGACACGTCGTCGAGCGCCCTGCGGATCTCGTCCGGAAGACTAAGGCCCTCCACTGACAGTGCCGCCGTGAGCTGCTGCGCGGTGCGGGCGCCGACGAGCGGGGCGACGACGCCGGGACGGTCGCGCACCCAGGCCAGGGCCACCTGCAGGGGCGTGACGGCGAGTCCGTCGGCGGCGGTCCTGACGGCGTCGACGATGCGGCCGGCCGCCTCGTCGAGGTAGGGGGCGACGAAGGGGGCCAGGTGCTCGGAGGCGCCGCGGGAGTCGGCCGGGGTGGCGCGGCGGTACTTGCCCGTCAGCACGCCCCGCCCCAGCGGCGAGGAGGGCAGGACGCCGATGCCCAGGTCCCGTGCGGCGGGCAGCACCTCCCGCTCGATGCCGCGCTGCAGCAGCGAGTACTCCATCTGCGTCGAGGCCAGCCGCGTCCGCACCCCCGGCGCGGCGAGCTGCCACGTCGCGGCCCGGGCGAGCTGCCAGCCGCTGAAGCCCACGACCCCGGCGTAGCGGGCCCGGCCGCTGGCCACGGCGAGGTCGACGGCCTGCAGCGTCTCCTCCACGGGCGTCGCGGGGTCGAAGGCGTGGAGCTGCCACACGTCGACGTAGTCGGTGCCGAGCCGCTCCAGGGAGGCGTCCAGGGCGGCGAGCAGGTGGCCGCGCGAGCAGTCGACGCGGCGGTCGGGGTCCAGGACGCTGCCGGCCTTGGTCGCGATGACGAGGTCCCGCCGCGGCACGAGGTCCGCCAGGAGCCGGCCGAGGAGGTGTTCGGCGCCGCCGTCGGCGTAGACGTCGGCGGTGTCCACGAGGGTGCCGCCGGCGTCCCAGAAGGTCTTGAGCTGTTCGGCCGCCTCGTGCTCCCCGGTGTCCCGGCCCCAGGTGAGCGTGCCGAGCCCGAGCCGGGAGACCCGCAGGCCGGTGCGGCCGAGATGCCTTCGTTCCATGAGCGCTGAGGGTACTGTTCGCGCCCCACCGCGTCGCCGGGCCGTCACCGGGCGCACGGAACCGGCCGGTGACGTACTCCGGGTCGGCGCGCTAGAGTCCCCGCAACGACGACGTTACTGATCAGTAAGGGGTGCCCGGATGGGTCGGATGAGGCTCGGAATCAACCTCGGCTACTGGGGAGCCGGGATGGACGCGGACAATCTCGCCGTCGCCCGCGAGGCCGACCGGCTCGGGTACTCCGTCTGCTGGGCCGCCGAGGCGTACGGTTCCGACGCGCCCACCGTGCTGTCCTGGGTCGCGGCACAGACCGAGCGCATCGACGTCGGCTCGGCGATCCTGCAGATCCCCGCCCGCACGCCCACGATGACCGCGATGACCGCGGCCACCCTCGACTCGCTCTCCGGCGGGCGCTTCCGGCTCGGCCTCGGCGTCTCCGGCCCCCAGGTCTCCGAGGGCTGGTACGGCGTGAAGTTCGACAAGCCGCTGGCCCGCACCCGCGAGTACGTCGAGATCGTCCGCAAGGCCATGGCCCGCGAGCGGGTCGTCCACGAGGGCGCCCACTGGACGCTGCCGCTGCCCGACGGCCCCGGCAAGCCCCTCAAGCTGACCGTGCACCCCGTCCGTGAGCGCATCCCGCTCTACATCGCCGCGATCGGCCCCAAGAACCTGGAGCAGACCGGCGAGCTCGCCGACGGCGCCCTCGTCGTCTTCTTCGCACCCGAGCACGCGGAGGAGACCACCCTGGGCGCCCTGCGCGCGGGCCGCGCCAAGGCGGGCAAGGACCTCGACGGCTTCGACCTCGTCCCGACCGTCCCCATGGCCGTGGGCGACGACGTCGACGCGCTCGCCGACCTCTTCCGCCCCTACACCGCCCTCTACGTCGGCGGCATGGGCAGCGCCAAGCAGAACTTCTACAACAAGCTCGCGCAGCGGATGGGCTACGAGAAGGAGGCCGCCGAGATCCAGGAGAAGTACCTGGCAGGCGACAAGGCCGGGGCGGCCGCGGCCATTCCGCGCAAGCTCATCGATTCCACCGCCCTGCTCGGCCCCGTCGAGCGCATCGCCGACCGCATGCAGGCGTACGCCGACGCCGGCGCCACGACCCTGTCCCTGGCCCCCGCCGGCTTCACGCTCGACGAGCGGATCGCGAGCCTGCGCACCGGCGTCGAGGCGCTGGAGCGGGCCGGACTGGCCTGACCGGGGAGGTCCGCGGCCGTGGTGGGGGCTCGGGGGTGGTCCTCCCCGCCACGGCCGACACCGAACACAACGCCCGGGCGGCCCCGTGGTTACGCGCCGGGCCGCCCTCGAATCTCCGCCCGGCGTCCCCCGTTCGGCCGAGCGCACGCTCCCTCTGATTGCCGCACCCCGCGGAGCGCACTTGACTCGGTGGTCACGGAGGTGAGGGCCATGCTCACGGCCAGAAGCCTGTTCCAGGAGATCCTCGACGACGACGCGTCCTACGGCCTCTTCTGCTCCATCGCCGCCGGCGGCGAGGCCCAGGGCGGCTGGGAGAACGGCCGGATCGCGGCCCTCGTGCCCGAGAGCCAGCGCGCCCTGGCGCCGAAGATCGCCCGGCACGGCGCGGACGAGGACAAGCACGGCCGCATCTTCCGGGCCCTGATGCACCGGCGCGGCATCGAACCCGTCGAGGTCCCTCCGGAGACCGACTACACGTTGATCCTCGAACGCCGGGGCATCGGCCTGCCCCACGCCGTGCTGCGCGCCGGGGAACCGCTCACGGAACGCGACATCGTCGCCTACCTCGCGCATAGCCGCGTCACCGAGCAACGCGCGTCCGAGCAGATGGACCTGCTCGCCCGGCACTTCGGCGACCACCCGGAGGTCGGCAGGGCCGTCCGGATGATCCGCCACGACGAGGCCAACCACCTCGCCTACTGCCACGAGGAACTGCTGCGCCTGGCCGCCGCCGGGCACGGCCGGACGATCCAGGCGCTGCTGCGCGAGAGCGCCCTCGGCGAGATCGAGGTCTACCGGGACGTCAGCCTCGCCGTGATGGCCCACATGGGCCGCATCCTGCGCTGGCCCCGGGCCAAGGCGGCCGCCCTCACCGCCGGCATCCACGCCGTGTACGCCTACGAGCGGCTCGGCGGATGGCGCCGCATGGTCACCCTGCGCATGCCCGAACGGCGCGACGCCCTCGGCGGCCCCGTGGCCCCCGCCGCCGGATTCGCCTGAACGGCGGGCCGTACGGCCGGCCTACAGCCAGCCGCGCCCCTTGAACATCCGGTACAGCCAGAACACCAGCCCCGCCATCAGCGCCACGACCGCCGGATAACCCCACGACTGCCGCAGCTCCCACATGTGGTCGAAGTTCATCCCGTACACCCCGGCGACCATCGTCGGCACGGCCGCCATCGCCGCCCAGGCCGAGATCTTGCGCATGTCGTCGTTCTGCTGGACGCCCATCTGCGCCAGGTGCGCCGAGAGGATGTCGCTCAGCAGCCGGTCCAGGCCGTCCACGGCCTCGTTCGTCCGCGTCAGGTGGTCGCCCACGTCGCGGAAGAACGGGCGCGACCGCTCGTCGACGAACGGCAGGCCCGCCCCCGCCAGCCGCGCCACCGGTTCGGTGAGCGGGCTGGTGGCCCGGCGGAACTCCACCACCTGGCGCTTGAAGGAGTAGATCCGCGAGGCGGTGTGCTTGGTGTCGCCGCCCACCGGCGCGAACACCTCGGCCTCCAGCTCGTCGAGGTCCGCCTGCAGCAGGGCCGCCACGTCCGTGTACTGGTCCACGACCTCGTCGCTCACCGCGTACAGCACCGCCGTCGCCCCGTGGCACAGCAGCTCGGGGTCCTGCTCCAGCCGCCTGCGCACCCGCGCCAGCGGACTGCCCTCGCCGTGCCGGACGGTCACCACGAAGGAGTCGCCCACGAACAGCATCAGCTCACCGGTGGTGACGGTGTCCGCGTCGTCGTCGTAGACCACCGGCTTGAGGACCATGAACAGCGAGTCGTCGTACACCTCCAGTTTCGGCCGCTGGTGGGCGTTGAGGGCGTCCTCCACGGCCAGCGGGTGCAGCCCGAACTCGCTGGTGACGAGCTCGAACTCCTTCACCGTCGGCTCGTGCAGCCCGATCCAGAGGAACGAGTTGCCGTCCGCGCGCGCCTGGTCGAGGGCGTCGCTGAAGTCGGCGGGCCCCTCGGTGCGGTGCCCGTCCCGGTAGATGGCGCAGTCCACGATCACGCGAGTCCCTCTTCCCCGTAGCTTCCCCGTCGATTCCCCCCGCTGCTTCCCCGTCGTCCCCCCGTCACCACCTTTCCTCCGACCCTCTCATGCCCCGCGCGGGCGCCGGGCGGTCGTAGGCTGGCGGTCATGCCCACGCTGATCCTGGTCCGGCACGGCCGGTCCACCGCCAACACCGGGGGAGTGCTCGCCGGCCGGACCCCCGGCGTGGCCCTGGACGAGCGCGGCGCCGCCCAGGCCGCCGCCCTGCCCGCCCGGCTGGCCGGCATCCCGCTCGCCGCCGCCGTCACCAGCCCCCTCCAGCGCTGCGAGGAGACCCTCCGGCCGCTGCTCGCCGCCCGTCCGGAACTGCCGCTGCACACCGACGAGCGCATCGGCGAGTGCCACTACGGCGACTGGTCCGGCCGCAAGCTCGCCGAGCTCGTGGACGAACCCCTGTGGGAGGTCGTCCAGCGCCACCCCGCCGCGGCCGCCTTCCCCGGCGGCGAGTCCGTGCGCGCCATGCAGGCCCGTGCGGTCGACGCCGTACGGGAGTGGAACGAGCGCGTCGGCCGCGAGCACGGCGAGGACGCCGTCTACCTCATGTGCACCCACGGCGACCTGATCAAGTCGGTCGTCGCCGACGCCCTCGGCCTGCACCTCGACCACTTCCAGCGGATCACCGCCGACCCCTGTTCGGTCACCGCCATCCGCTACACACGGCTGCGCCCCTATCTGCTGCGCCTCGGCGACACCGGGGACCTCGCCGGCCTCGTCCCGCGACCGGCCGGGCGCGAGGGGGCCGCCGGGGACGCGGCCGTGGGCGGTGGTGCGGGAGCACCGTGATCGTCGCGCGCAGTAGGGTGGTGACGCGGGAGCCCCGCGGCCGCCGCCCTCGGGCCCGCACCCGTGGCCGCCACCGCGGCCGCCGACCCTCCGACCACCGACCCCAATGGAGCAGGACGTTGTCCCGTCAGGTGTTCCTCTATGACCCGCCGGACCGCTTCGTCGCCGGCACGGTCGGGCTGCCGGGCCGCCGCACCTTCTTCCTCCAGGCCACCGCGGCCGGCCGGACCACCAGCGTGGCGCTGGAGAAGACCCAGGTGGAGGCGCTCGCCGAGCGCATCGACGAGCTCCTCGACGAGGTCGTGCGGCGCACCGGCGGCAGCGCCCCGGTGCCGGCCGTGGCACCCGTCGAGTTCGCCGACACCGCGCCCCTGGAGTCCCCCGTCGAGGAGGAGTTCCGGGTGGGCACCATGGCCCTGGCCTGGGACGGCGACAGCCAGCGCATGGTGGTGGAGGCCCAGGCCCTCGTCGAGCTGGAGGCGGACACCGACGAGGCCCTCGCCGAGGCCGAGGAGCGGCTGCTGCAGGACGAGGTGAATGGGCCGCCCATGCTCCGCGTGCGGCTCACCGGCACCATGGCCCGCGCCTTCGCCAAGCGCGCCCTGGAAGTCGTCAACGCCGGCCGGCCCCCGTGCCCGCTGTGCAGCCTGCCGCTCGACCCGGAGGGACACGTATGTCCGCGCCAGAACGGATACCGCCGCGGAGCGTGACGCCCCACGAGCTGCTGGCGGAGGGCGAGCTGACCGTGCGCGGCCGCGTGCGCGAGGCGTCCAACGCGGTGCTCTACTGCACGGTCGAGTACGAGGGCGTCAGCGCCGCCTGCGTCTACAAGCCCGTCGCGGGGGAGCGGCCCCTGTGGGATTTCCCCGACGGCACCCTGGCCCAGCGCGAGGTCGCCGCCTACGAGCTCTCCGAGGCCATGGGATGGGGCCTGATCCCGCCCACCGTGCTGCGCGACGGCCCCTACGGGCAGGGCATGTGCCAGCTGTGGATCGAGGCGTCGGCGGACGAGGAGACCGGGGCGGCGCTGCTGGCCCTGGTCGAGGGCGACGAACCGGGGCCCGGCTGGAAGGCCGTAGGCTTCGCGGACGTCGGCGAGGACCGCACCGCACTGCTCGTCCACGCCGACGACGAGCGTCTGCGCCGGCTGGCCGTCCTCGACGCGGTGATCAACAACGGTGACCGCAAGGGCGGCCACCTGCTCCCCTCCGCCGACGGACGGCTCTACGCCATCGACCACGGCGTGACGTTCAACGCGGAGGACAAGCTGCGCACCCTGCTGTGGGGCTGGGCGGGCGAGCCCCTCCCCGCGGAGGCCCTGACGGCCCTACGGCGGCTTTCGGCCGATCTGGCCGACGGGCAGCCCTTGGCCGGGCGGCTGGCCGAGCTCATCACCCCGGCCGAGATCGAGGCCCTGCGGGGCCGGGTCGCGGAGCTGCTGCGCACGGGGCGCCACCGCGAGCCGAGCGGCCAGTGGCCGGCCATCCCCTGGCCGCCGGTGTGATCTTTACGGGCCGGTGCACGGGAATACACACGTCGGACGCCGTGCGCAAGAACGGAACTTCGGCCAACCACCGCGCCCGGTTCGTATCCGGAACGTGCATCCGGTTACGCTCAAGTCATGCATGCCTGGCCCGCTTCTGAGGTTCCCGCCCTGCCCGGCAGTGGCCGCGACCTCCGGATCCACGACACCGCGACCGGCGAGCGAGTGACCCTCGCCCCCGGTCCCGTCGCCCGTCTCTACGTCTGCGGCATCACGCCCTACGACGCCACCCACATGGGACACGCGGCGACCTACAACGCGTTCGACCTGGTGCAGCGCGTGTGGCTCGACACCAAGCGGCAGGTTCACTACGTCCAGAACGTCACCGACGTGGACGATCCGCTGCTGGAGCGGGCGATCGCCAACGGCGACGACTGGGAGGCCCTCGCCGAGCGCGAGACGGCCCTCTTCCGTGAAGACATGACCGCCCTGCGCATGCTCCCGCCCCGCCACTACGTGGGTGCCGTGGAGTCGATACCGAAGATCGTGCCGCTCGTCGAGCGGCTGCGCGACGCGGGCGCCGCCTACGAGCTCGACGGCGACATCTACTTCTCCGTCGCCTCCGACCCCTCCTTCGGCGGCGTCTCCCGCCTCGACGCCGAGGCCATGCGCCTGCTGTCCGCCGAGCGCGGCGGCGACCCGGAGCGCCCGGGCAAGAAGAACCCCGTCGACCCCATGCTGTGGATGGCCGCCCGCCCGGGCGAGCCCAGCTGGGACGGCGCCTCCCTCGGTCCCGGCCGCCCCGGCTGGCACATCGAGTGCGTCGCCATCGCCCTGGACCACCTCGGCATGGGCTTCGACGTGCAGGGCGGCGGCTCCGACCTGATCTTCCCGCACCACGAGATGGGCGCCTCGCACGCCCAGGCGCTCACCGGCGAGCACCCCTTCGCCAAGACGTACGTGCACGCCGGCATGGTCGCCCTCGACGGCGAGAAGAT
The DNA here is from genome assembly GCF_020328095.1 of Streptomyces sichuanensis. Taxonomy (NCBI): domain Bacteria; kingdom Bacillati; phylum Actinomycetota; class Actinomycetes; order Kitasatosporales; family Streptomycetaceae; genus Streptomyces; species Streptomyces sichuanensis. The sequence continues at coordinate 6,905 of NZ_JAIXMK010000175.1, read as the reverse complement.
GTCGAAGTCCAAGGGCAACCTCGTCTTCGTCTCCAAGCTCCGCCGGGACGGCGTGGACCCGGCCGCCATCCGCCTCGCGCTGCTGGCCCACCACTACCGCGCCGACTGGGAGTGGACGGACTCCGTCCTGACCGAGGCAGTGGAGCGCCTGGCCCGCTGGCGCGCCGCCGTCTCCCGCCCCGACGGCCCCTCCGCCGACGCGCTGGTCGAGGAGGTCCGCGAGGCCCTCGCCGACGACCTCGACGCCCCGGCCGCACTGGCCGCCATCGACCGCTGGGCCGCGGCCCAGGCCGCCGACGGCGGTACGGACGAGGGGGCGCCGGGCCTGGTGTCCCGCACGGCCGACGCGCTGCTGGGCGTGGCGCTGTGAGGCTCTGACCCCACCGGTCTCCGGGGGCGCCTCCGCGGTCTTCCGCGGGAGCGCCCCCCTTCGTTTGTGGAGATGACGGCGTGGGGGGCGCGTCGCGGGCCGGCACTGTGCTGGGGTGAGCCGCGTCACTGACCGTTCGTCGGAAGGACGCGCACCATGACGGGTCCCCTCGCACGCCGAAGACTGCTCAGGGCGGGTGCCGCACTGGGCGCCGCGGCGGCCGCGGGAACGCTCGGCCCGGCGGGCCGGGCCGCGGCGGCTCCCGGCGAGCCGGCCCGCTGGCCCACCCGCTTCGGCCTCCCCGACGGCTTCCGGCCCGAGGGCATCGCCATCGGCCCCGGCCCGTACGCCTGGTTCGGCTCGCTCGGCGGCGGCTCCCTCTACCGGGCGAGCCTCGCCACCGGGCACGGCACCCTCCTGCGCACCGGCACCGACGCCCCGTCCGTCGGCCTGAAGACCGACCGCCACGGCCGCGCCTTCATCGCGGGCGGCACCTCCCGCCAGCTGCGCGTCGTCGACACCCGCAGCGGCCGGATCCTCGCCACCTACGAGGTCGGCGCGGCCGCGACGATGGTCAACGACGTGGTGCTCACGCCCGGCGCGGCGTGGTTCACCGACTCCACCCACGCCCAGGTCTACGGGCTTCCGCTCGGCCCGCGCGGCGAACTGCCGCCCGCCCGCGACGTGGTGACGCTGCGCCTGACGGGCGAATGGGCCGAGGCCCCGGACGCCGGCTTCACCTCCAACGGCATCGCCACCACGCCCGACGGCAGGGCACTGCTGGTCGTCAACGTCTTCCAGGACGGCGGCAGCCTGCTGCGCGTGGACCCGCGCACCGGGGACGCGCGCCGCGTCGACCTGGGCGCCACCAGGCTCCCCGACGGGGACGGGGCCCTGCTGCTGGGCCGCACCCTCTACGTCGTCCAGCAGAAGCAGAACGCCGTCGACGTGCTGCACCTGGACGCCGGCGGCCGGCGCGGCAGCGCGGTCCGCCGCATCACCGACCCGCGCTTCCGCATCCCGACGACCGTGGCCGCCTACGGCGACCGCCTCTACCTGCCCAACGCCCGCTTCGACGTGGACCCGACGCCGACGACGGAGTACGACGCGGTGGCGGTGCCGCGCTGAGGCGGGGCGCGATCCCACAAGTCCACGGACCCGGCACGTGAGTCCATGGTGGCGTACGTGCCGGGAACGCTATGCACGCCACCATGAGAACACCGCGACGAACACCACAACGCACCCCACGGCGAACACCACGGCGCCTCAGAACGATGGCCGCCACCGCCCTCCTCGGGCTCCTGGCGGCCATGGCCGGCCCGGCGGCCGGCGGCGCGCACGCCGAACCGGCCGCCGGCGCGGCCGAGCAGACCGTCGGGGACGTCACCGGCTTCTCCACGGCCGGCCCCGTCTTCCACCTCCAGGCCGGCCCGGCCCGGGCACGGGTCAGCTTCGTGTCGGCCGACGCCTTCCGCATCGAGCTCGCACCCGACGGCACGTTCACCGACCCCACCGGCAAGGACATCGTCCTGCCGCAGGGCCCGCCGCCCGCGACACGCTGGCGGGAGCGGCCGGACCGCTACGAGATGAGCACCCCGGCGGTGACCCTGCGGGCGTACAAGCACCCGCTGCGCTTCGCCCTCCACCGCGCCGACGGCACCCGGCTGTGGGCCGAGACCAAGGGCCTGACCTGGACCGCGGACCGCACCACGCAGACCCTCGGACGGGACGCGGCCGAGCAGTTCTACGGCGCCGGCATGCAGAACGGCCGGGGCAACACCTCGCACCGCGGCCGTACGGTCGAGGTGGGCGTCGACTACAACTGGAACGACGGGGGACACCCCAACTCCGTGCCGTTCTACCTCTCCTCGGCCGGCTACGGCGTCTACCGCAACACGTACGCGCCCAACACGTACGCCTTCGGCGACCCGGTGACGACGAGCGCGCGGGAACGGCGCTTCGACGCCTACTACGTCGCCGGGACGACGCCGAAGGAGGTCATAGGCCGCTACACGAAGCTGACCGGCAGGCCCTTCCTGCCCCCGCTGTACGGGCTGGAGATCGGCGACTCCGACTGCTACCTGCACAACAAGAACCGCGGCGAGCGCCGCACGCTGGACGCGCTGAAGGTGGCCGACGGCTACATCGCGAACGACCTGCCGCTCGGCTGGATGCTCGTCAACGACGGCTACGGTTGCGGGTACGAGAACCTCGCCGAGGTGAACAAGGGCCTCGCCGGCCGCAAGATGAAGACGGGCCTGTGGACCGAGGACGGCCTCGCGAAGCTCGCCGACCAGGTGAAGGCCGGCCAGCGGGTCGCCAAGCTGGACGTGGCGTGGGTCGGCGACGGCTACAAGTTCGCCCTCGACGGCTGCAAGGACGCCTACAAGGGCATCGAGGACAACAGCGACGCCCGTGGCTTCACCTGGGCCCCCGAGAGCTGGTCCGGCGCCCAGCGCTGCGGAGTCCAGTGGTCCGGCGACCAGAAGGGCTCCTGGGGGTACATCCGCTGGCAGATCCCCACGTACGCGGGAGCCACGATGTCGGGCCTCGCGTACACCACGGGCGACGTGGACGGCATCTTCGGCGGCAGCCCGAAGACGTACGTGCGCGACCTGCAGTGGAAGGCGTTCCTTCCGGCGGTGATGACCATGGACGGCTGGGCGCCCAGTGACAAGCAGCCCTGGCGGTACGGCGAGCCGTACACCTCGATCAACCGCACGTACCTGAAGCTGAAGGAATCGCTGCTGCCGTACATGTACAGCTACGCGGCCGAGGCGACCCGCACGGGCGTCGGACCGGTGCGCCCGCTGGCGCTGGAGTACCCCGACGACCCCCGGGCGTCGTCGGAGGCGGCGAAGTACGAGTTCCTGACGGGTGAGTACTTCCTCGTGGCCCCGGTGTTCGAGGACAAGGAGGTCCGCGACGGCATCTACCTGCCACGGGGGAAGTGGACCGACTACTGGACGGGCCGCACGTACGAGGGCCCGACCACGGTGAACGGCTACCGCGCCCCGCTGGACACCCTCCCGCTCTTCGTGAAGGCCGGCGCGAACATCCCGATGTGGCCGGGCATCCGCTCCCACGAGGACCGCACGCCGGACTCCCCGCTGGCCTGGGACGTCTACCCCGAGGGCACCGCGGCACCTTCGACGTTCACCCTGTACGAGGACGACGGCGTGACGCGGGCCCACAGGTCGGGCGCCTACGCGGAGCAGAAGCTGACCGTACGCGCCCGCTCCGCCGCCGACGTGACGCTGGAGCTCGGCGCGTCCCGGGGCGACTTCCGCGGCAAGCAGACCGCACGCCCGTACCGCTTCACCGTCCACACGGGCCAGGCACCGCGCCACGCCACGCTGAACGGCCGTGACCTGCCGCGCCTCGACTCGAAGGGCGCCTTCGAGAAGGCGGACCACGGCTGGTGGTACGACGCCGGCGACCGCGGCGGCGTGGTCCAGATGAAGACCCCGCCCCAGCCGACGGACCGGGCCCTGACGGTGGCGCTTGCGTCGTAGGGCCGGTGCCCTCCGGGACAGTGCCCTGCCCCCCTGCGCGCCGCCGTCCGGCCCGGCGCGCAGGGCTCCGGGGCGTCCTGTAACGTCACCCTCTTCGGCCGTCGCCGGCCGGAGCCCCGAACGGAACGCCCGTGCACCCCATCACCACCCCCGAGCTGGCCGCGGCCGTGACCCGCGTTGCCGACGTCTTCGCCGGGCAGGCGGCCGGCCCGCAGGAGACCGGGTGTCTCTTCTGTTACGGCGAAGAAGAGATCGCATGGCTGCGCGATCCCGGTGCACCGCTCCCGGATGAATTCGTGCTGCACGTGGCGCGCGAGGTGCCGAGCCACTGGACGGACAACGCGGCGGTGATGCGCCGCATCCTCCCGCGCCTGGCCGTCCTGGTGGCGGAAGGGGAGCGGGTCAGTGATGCGGACGGCCTCGGCCTGGGGGGCGCCTCGTGGCAGGAGTGGCCGGGCCACCAGGCCGAAGCCGTCCGCGTCTTCCTCGACGCCTACTGGGCCGCCGCCCTGCACGAACCGCTGCCCGCCCACACCTTCCTCGACCTCTTCGGGTTCTGCGAAGAAGCGCACGGTTCTCCCACGCCCTGCCTGGCGCGGTGGGAGAGCGAGACCGGCCCGGTGGCCGACGCGCACCTGCTGGACTTCGTGGAGGACCGGATCGACGACCTCCTGTCGCCGGCGCGTACGTACACCTCGCAGGGGGGCTGGGTGACGGCGGACCCGCGACCGGACGCGGAGCTGATCTCCTGGGTGCTGCACCACGCCGCACCACGGATCGGGGCCCGCGGCGACGCGGGCCCCGATCTGCTGTACCGACTCGACCAGCTCGCCCTTCCCGAGGAGCAGCGCTGGGCCGATATGCCGCTCAGCGGGCGTTGAAGTACTTCGCCTCCGGGTGGTGGAGGACCATGGCGTCCGTGGACTGCTCCGGGTGGAGCTGGAACTCCTCCGACAGCTGGACGCCGATGCGCTCCGGCTGCAGCAGGTCCGCGATCTTGGCCCGGTCCTCCAGGTTGGGGCAGGCGCCGTAGCCGAGGGAGAAGCGCGCGCCCCGGTACTTCAAGGCGAACATGCCTTCCACGTCGTCCGGGTCCTCGCCGTCGAAGCCCAGTTCCGCCCGCACGCGCGCGTGCCAGTACTCGGCGAGGGCCTCGGCCAGCTGGACGGACAGGCCGTGCAGCTCCAGGTAGTCGCGGTAGGAGTCGGAGGCGAAGAGCTCCGCCGTGGCCCCGCCGATCCGCGAGCCGACCGTGACGACCTGCAGGCCGATGACGTCCCGCTCGCCGGAGTCCTCCGGACGGAAGTAGTCCGCCAGGCACAGCCGTCGGCCGCGCCGCTGGCGCGGGAAGGTGAAGCGGGTGCGCTCCGTGCCGTCCTCATGCAGGAGGATGAGGTCGTCGCCCTTGCTGACGCACGGGAAGTAGCCGTAGACGACGGCCGCCTCCAGCAGGTTCTCCGTGTGCAGCTTCTCCAGCCAGCCGCGCAGCCGCGGGCGGCCCTCGGTCTCGACCAGCTCCTCGTACGTCGGGCCGCCCGCGCGGGCCTGCTTCAGGCCCCACTGGCCCTTGAAGAGGGCGCCCTCGTCCAGCCAGGACGCGTAGTCCTTCAGCGGGATGCCCTTGACGACCCGGGTGCCCCAGAACGGCGGCTCGGGGACGCGGTTGTCGACGGCGACGTCCGAGCGGACGGCGCCCTCCGGTTCGTCCACCTCCAGGACCGCCACGTCTCGCTTGGGCACCCGCCGCTGCTTGAGCTCCGGCAGCGAAGCGCCCGGCACCCCCCGCTTCACCGCGATCAGCGCGTCCATCAGGCGCAGGCCCTCGAAGGCGTCGCGGGCGTACCGCACCTCGCCCTCGTAGATCTCGTGCAGGTCCTGCTCGACGTACGCGCGCGTCAGTGCCGCGCCGCCCAGGATCACCGGGTACGTCGCCGCCAGCTTGCGCTGGTTCAGCTCCTCCAGGTTCTCCTTCATGATCACGGTGGACTTCACCAGCAGCCCGGACATCCCGATGACGTCCGCCCTGTGCTCCTCGGCGGCCTCCAGGATGGCCGAGACCGGCTGCTTGATGCCGAGGTTGACGACGTTGTAGCCGTTGTTGGAGAGGATGATGTCGACGAGGTTCTTGCCGATGTCGTGGACGTCGCCACGCACCGTGGCCAGCACGATCGTGCCCTTGCCCTCGGCGTCCGACTTCTCCATGTGCGGCTCCAGGTAGGCCACCGCGCTCTTCATCACCTCCGCCGACTGCAGCACGAACGGCAGCTGCATCTGGCCCGAGCCGAAGAGTTCGCCGACGACCTTCATGCCCTCCAGCAGGGTGTCGTTGACGATCTCCAGCGCGGGCCGTCCGGCCAGCGCCTCGTCGAGGTCGGCCTCCAGGCCGTTCTTCTCGCCGTCGACGATGCGCCGCCGCAGCCGCTCCTCCAGCGGCAGGGCGGCCAGCTCCTCCGCCTTGCCCGCCTTCATGGACTTGGTGTCCACGCCCTCGAACAGCTCCAGGAAACGCTGCAGCGGGTCGTAGCCCTCGCGTCGCCGGTCGTAGATCAGGTCGAGGGCGACCTCGCGCTGTTCGTCCTCCAGCCGGGCGATCGGCAGGATCTTGCTCGCGTGCACGATGGCCGAGTCCAGGCCCGCCTCGACGCACTCGTTGAGGAAGACGGAGTTCAGCACCATGCGTGCGGCCGGGTTGAGCCCGAAGGAGATGTTGGACAGGCCCAGCGTCGTCTGGACGTCGGGGTGGCGGCGCTTGAGCTCGCGGATCGCCTCGATGGTGGCGATGCCGTCGCGCCGCGACTCCTCCTGGCCGGTGGCGATGGTGAAGGTGAGGCAGTCGACGATGATGTCGCACTCCCGCACCCCCCAGTTCCCGGTGAGGTCGGCGATCAGCCGCTCGGCGACGGCGACCTTGTGCTCGGGCGTACGGGCCTGGCCCTCTTCGTCGATCGTCAGCGCGATCAGGGCCGCGCCGTGCTCCACCGCCAGCCGGGTGATCTTCGCGAAGCGGGAGTCGGGCCCGT
>NZ_JAIXMK010000174.1:0-2891 GCF_020328095.1 Streptomyces sichuanensis | reverse complement strand
TGTTAGCGGCCCCCGAAACCCCTGGCAATCAAGGGTCCTACGGCCCTTTTTCGTTCCCACTCCCCCAAGGAGAACTCCGCACCGGCCATTTCCGTCCTGCGTGCCCCCTGCTCGGCACTAAAGAGCGCAGTAAGTGATCCAGGTCCCATGAGGGGGCTCACAGCGTGCTGCACAGCGGGTGAACGTGCGCACGCGCAGGGCTTCAGCCCCGGGCGGCCGCGGCACGGGCGATGTTGCGGGCCATGCCCCCGAAGACGAGGGCGTGGAACGGGGACACGCTCCACCAGTAGGCGTGGCCGAGCAGCCCGTGCGGGTGGAACAGTGCGCGCTGCCGGTAGCGGCTGCGCCCTTCGCCGTCGGGTTCGGCGTGCATCTCCAGCCAGGCCAGGCCGGGCAGCCGCATTTCCGCGCGCAGTCGCAGCAGCCGGCCGGGGTCGATCTCCTCGACCCGCCAGAAGTCCAGGGAGTCCCCGACCCGGAGCCGCTCGGCGTCCCGCCGGCCGCGGCGCAGCCCCACCCCGCCGATCAGCCGGTCCAGCCAGCCGCGGGCCGCCCAGGCGAGCGGGAAGGAGTACCAGCCGGTGTCGCCCCCGATGCCCTCGATGACCTGCCACAGCGCTTCGGGCGGGGCGTCGACGGCTCGTTCGCGCCGGTCGGTGTAGAGGCTGCCGCCGGCCCAGTCGGGGTCGGTGGGCAGGGGATCGCTGGGGGCGCCGGGCACGGAGGCCGAGGACCAGCGGGTGGCGACCTGGGCGTCGCGGACCCGTTCGACGGCCAGGGACAGTGCGGTGTCGACGTCGAGGGGGCCGCCGGGCGGGTCCGGGACGTAGCGGGCGATGTCGTTCTCGCGGCAGACGACTTCGTGGCGCAGTGATTCGGCCAGGGGCCTGGCGATGGCGTGCGGGACGGGGGTGACGAGGCCGATCCAGTAACCGGACAGCCGTGGGGTCAGCACGGGCACGGGCACGATCAGCCGGTGGGGCAGTCCGGCGACGGCCGCGTAGCGGCGCATCATCTCCAGGTAGGTGATGACGTCGGGGCCGCCGATGTCGAAGGTGCGGTGGACGTCGTCGGGGAGGCGGGCGCTGCCGACGAGGTGGCGCAGGACGTCGCGGACGGCGATCGGCTGGATGCGGGTGCGTACCCAGCTGGGGGTGACCATGACGGGCAGGCGCTCGGTGAGGTAGCGCAGGATCTCGAAGGAGGCCGAGCCGGAGCCGATGATGACCGCGGCGCGCAGGACGGCGGTGGGCACTCCGGAGTCGAGGAGGATCCTGCCGACCTCGGCGCGCGAGCGCAGGTGGGGCGAGAGCCCGTGGTCCGGGACCCCGGCGGGGGTGAGGGCGCCCAGGTAGACGATGCGGCGTACGCCGGCGGCGCGTGCCTGTTCCCCGAAGATGCGCGCCGCGGCCCGGTCGGTGCGTTCGAAGCCGGTGCCGGTGCCGAGGGCGTGCACGAGGTAGTAGGCCGTGTGGACGCCCCGCATCGCCGCGGCGACCGAGTCGGCGTCGGTGACGTCGCCGCGCACCACTTCGGCCCGGGCCGCCCAGGGGTGGTCGCGCAGGGTGCCGGGTGACCGTGCGAGGCAGCGCACCCGGTGTCCGGCGTCGAGGAGCTCGGGTACGAGGCGGCCGCCGATGTAGCCGGACGCGCCGGTCACCAGGCAGTGGTGTCCCGGCCGGCTGTCGTCAGGGGGCATCGGTGTCTCCGGCGGGTCGGGGTGCTGTCCGTCCACCGTCTCCCGTCCGGAGCGCTTTCGCCTGTCGTCGTCACGGTCGGGGGCACTGCTTCCAGGCGAAGTGGTAGAGGGTGCTGATGTTGCCGTCGGTCGAGTCCATGGCGATGAGGCTCGTGGTCTTGGTGGGGTCGGACGTGCCGGCGTCCACGCGCAGCTCAGTGTTGATGTTGAAGTACCGCTTGGCGCCGCAGGGGTGGTAGATGACCGCGTCGATGTCCGTGATGTCGGAGGTCTGCCAGTTGTCGTTGAGCGGGCCGGTGAAGTGGTGGTTGACGTAGGCGGTCTGTGTCATGCCCTGGAAGTAGTAGTTGGCACGCTCCAGGCCGGTGGCGCCCTTCTCCAGGCGGGCGAAGCCGCGGTAGTCCGCCCGGGCGACCGCGTAGGTGAAGCCCTGCGGGACGTGGACGTTCAGGCTGAGCTGGCAGTTCTTGCGGAAGTCGGTGGGCTTGGCGCCGACGCCCACCTGGGCGACGTAATTGCTGTAGGAGACGGTGAAGGCGGTGTTGTCCGGAGAGACGGTCACGTTCGCCGTTCCGGCGGGACAGCCCGAGCCGTTGACGGACACCACATCGATCACGATCTTGTCCGGTGGGGGCACGTCCTCGGCGGCCGCCTCGGGGGAGAACGACGTCGCAAGAAGCGCCACGGCCGCACTGACGGTCATCACCGGTCTGAACATTCGAGATCCCTCCCACTTCCCTGGGGCCCATGCGGACATGGATGGCCGGACGGGGGCCGGTCCGCCGCGTCCCCGCGCGGCCGCACGGGCGGCCGGCGCAGGGACGCGGCACTCAACCGATTGGACGGCGTCCGATCAGGGGCATTCCTTCCAGGCGAAGTGGTAGAGCGTGTTGACGCTGCCGTCCGTCGAGTCCATCGCCATGAAGCTGTTGGTCGTCGACGGGTCCGAGCTGCCGGCGCCCACCCGCAGTTCGGTGTTGACGTTCAGGATGCGCTGCACGCCGCACGGGGCGTAGACGAGCGCGGCGGCGTCGGTGACGTCGGAGGTCTGCCAGTTGTCGCTGAGCGGGCCCGCGAAGCGATGGCTGACGGACGTGGTCTGCGGCATGCCCTGGAAGTAGTAGCTGGCCCTCTCCATGCCGGTGGCACCGCGCTCCAGGTGGGCGAAGCCGCGGTAGTCGGCGCGGGCGAT
>NZ_JAIXMK010000173.1:0-12433 GCF_020328095.1 Streptomyces sichuanensis | reverse complement strand
CCGGTGGCACCGCGCTCCAGGTGGGCGAAGCCGCGGTAGTCGGCGCGGGCGATCGCGTAGGTGAAGCCCTGCGGGACGTGGACGTTCAGGCCGAGCTGGCAGTTCTTGCGGAAGTCGGTCGGCTTGGCGCCGACGCCCACCTGGGCGAGGTAGTCGCTGTAGGAGACGGTGAAGGCCGTGTTGTCGGAGGCGACCGCCACGGCGGCCGTCCCGGCGGGACAGCCCGAACCGTTGACCGCCACGACGTCGATGACGACCCTGCCGGGCGGTGCTCCTCCCTCGGCGGCGGCCGAGGGCGAGAACGAAGCGGCCACGAGCACCACGGCCGCGCTGCTGACCATCACCGGTCTGAGCATGGAGATCCTCCCGTTGCTGTGCGGACGCACTCCGCGGCTACATGCCACCATCGAATTAGAGACATGTACAGGTCAGGTTGAGCCGATCCCTCCCCGCCTCGGAACCATTCCGTCCGTGCTGCTTCGGCCAGGGCCCCGGCGCCCCGAACGGCTCCCGACCGGGCCGTGAGCACGACCTCCGGGCCGGCGGGCAGGGGTTTCCTCCCCCGGAGGCAACCGGGAAACGGGTCGACAGCCGATGCCCCGCGGGTTGAACTGGGCGCAGACAGCACCCATCCACACCTCACGACGGGAGACACGGGGCGCAGTGACCGCCGAGAACGTTCTGAAGCACTGGCAGAGGCTGACGCAGGTCCTCGCGGCGCGGGCCGCACACACCCACCTCGCGCAGCTCGTCGTGGGATACGTGGGGTTCGGTCAGGAATTCGCGGTCCCCCTTCGCAAACGCGTCCTGCCCAACGTCACGCCGGTCCTCCTCATCGATTTCGGCCCCGCCGTCCGCGGCCTCTTCCACCCGGACGGTGCCGGCTGGACGACCTCCGCCATGGCCTCCCCCGTCACCGGTCTGCTCGACGCACCGGTCGACATCGAGCTCACGGGCAGGCACCTCGGGGTGGGCGTCGTGCTCACGCCGCCCGGGGCCTTCGCGCTGTTCGGGGTTCCCATGAGCGAACTGACCAATCAACGCCATTCCCTGACCGACGTCCTGGGGGCGGCGGAAGCGGAGCGCATCGCCGGGCAGCTGGCGTCCCTGCACGGCTGGCCGGAGCGGTTCGACCGCGTGGAGCGGTTGCTCGCCGAACTCGTCGCGACCGGCCCCACGCCCTCACCGGCCGTTCTTGCGGCGTGGCACCGGCTGCAGGCGACGGCGGGGCAGGTGCCCATCGCCCGGCTCGCGGACGAGGTGGGGCTGAGCAAACGCCGCCTGCAGATGCTGTTCGGCGAACAGGTGGGCGTCACGCCGAAGTCGGCGGCGCGCATCCTGCGCTTCCGCAAGGCTCTGCGGCTGATCACCGACCCGTCCCGGACCCACAGCCTGGCGTCCGTCGCGGTGGCGTGCGGATTTTCCGACCAGGCCCATCTGTCGCGTGAGGTGCGGGCCCTGGCCGGTGTGCCGCCGCGCCACCTGCGCCCGGAGCCCGGTCGCCCACCCGCGCCCGGCGGGGGCCGGGCCCCCGCCCCCCGGGGCGTGCTCCCGGCGGCGTAACGTCACGGGCATGCTCGCCCTCGCCGCCCTCACGGTCACGCTCGCCCTGGCCTTCGCCTTCGGGCGGCTGGCCGCATGGCTGACGCGCGACCTGCAGCGCCCCGCCCGAGCGGTGCTGGGCGTGTCGGCGACGCTCGTCCCGGGCTGCGCCTTTGGCTGGGTCCTGTGGCCCTCCTACGCGTCGCCCGTCGTGCTGCTGCTGTGGTGGACCGGAGCCCTGGCCGGCACCGCCGCCGGCCGCCTGCGCGCGACGGCCGGGCGCCACGCCTGAGCGCCCGCACCGGCTCCGCCCGCGCAGCGGGGAGCCGACCGCACGCCCGGTCGGTGAACGCCGCACACAGTGCGCGGGGGCGCGGCCTGCCCGGGGTCCTGGGCCACGCGCCCGGCCCTCCCGACACTCACGCCCCATGGCCCGGACGGGCATCCGCTGGGAGGATCGGGCCGTTCGCCACGTTCTCCCCGAGTACCGCGCCGCGTCACCCGGACGACACCGGCCCGTCCTTCCCTTCCCCGACGCTCGCTGCACCCGGAACACACAACTGGCCCCAGCCCTCACACCCCAAGAGGTGTCCAGCCCATGGCTGAACTCAACCGCCGCCGCTTCCTCCAGATCGCCGGCGCGACCGCCGGCCTCACGGCGTTGTCGAACAGCATCGACCGTGCCGCCGCCATTCCCGCCCGGCGCCGCTCCGGAAGCATCCAGGACGTCGAGCACATCGTGGTGCTCATGCAGGAGAACCGTTCCTTCGACCACTACTTCGGTTCCCTGAACGGTGTCCGCGGGTTCGGTGACCCCCGGCCGGTGACGCTCCCGGGCGGCAAGCCGGTCTGGCACCAGCCGGCCGGTGGCGGCAAGGACGTCCTGCCCTACCGGCCCGACGCCGAGAATCTGGGCATGCAGTTCATCGCCGGTCTCAACCACGACTGGGCCGGCGGCCACAAGGCATGGAACGGCGGCAGGTACGACCAGTGGATCCCGGCGAAGTCCGCGGGCACGATGGCGTACCTCACACGCGAGGACATACCGTTCCACTACGCGCTCGCCGACGCGTTCACCGTGTGCGACGCGTACCACTGCTCGTTCATCGGGGCCACCGACCCCAACCGCTACTACCTGTGGACGGGCCACACCGGGAACGACGGCAAGGGCGGCGGGCCGGTCCTCGGCAACGAGGAGGCCGGTTACGACTGGACGACGTATCCGGAGCGGCTGGAGCGGGCCGGCATCTCGTGGAAGATCTACCAGGACCGGGGCGACGGCCTGGACGCGGCCGGCTCCTGGGGCTGGATCAACGACGCCTACCGCGGGAATTACGGCGACAATTCCCTCCTGTACTTCAACGCGTACCGCAATGCCAAGCCCGGCGAGCCGCTGTACGAAAAGGCGCGCACCGGCACCGACGTCAAGAAGGGCGACGGCTACTTCGACATCCTCACGGCGGACGTGAAGGCCGGGAAACTGCCGCAGGTCTCCTGGATCGCCGCGCCCGAGGCGTTTTCCGAACATCCCAACTGGCCGGTGAACTACGGCGCCTGGTACATCTCCCGGGTCCTGGACGCGCTCACCTCGAACCCGGACGTGTGGAGCCGGACCGCCCTCTTCATCACCTACGACGAGAACGACGGCTACTTCGACCACGTCCTGCCGCCGTTCCCGCCGGCCTCCGCCGCGCAGGGCGCCTCCACCGTGGACACCAAGCCCGACGTCTTCGGCGGCAACGGCCGCTACGCGGCGGGCCCGTACGGCCTCGGCCAGCGCGTCCCCATGCTGGTCGTCTCCCCGTGGAGCACCGGCGGCTACGTCTGCTCGGAGGTCTTCGACCACACCTCGGTCATCCGGTTCATGGAGCGCCGCTTCGGGGTGCGCGAGCCCAACATCTCGCCCTGGCGGCGGGCGATCTGCGGCGACCTCACCTCGGCCTTCGACTTCCGCACCGGCGACAACGGGCCCGCCTCGCTGCCGGACACGGACGGCTACGAGCCGCAGGACCGCGACCGCCACCCCGACTACGTGCCCAAGCCGCCCGCCGGCCCCTCCCTGCCGAAGCAGGAACCGGGGGCACGGCCCACGCGCCCGCTGCCGTACGCGCCGCTGACGGACGGCGCCGCGACGCCGTCGACCGGGCGCTTCACGCTCACGTTCGGCTCCGGGGCGGCGGCCGGTGCCTGCTTCACGGTCACCTCGGGGAACCGCACGGACGGGCCGTGGACGTACACCACCGAGGCCGGCAAGACGATCTCCGACACGTGGAACACGGCGTACTCGAAGGGGACGTACGACCTGTCGGTGTTCGGCCCCAATGGCTTCCTGCGCACCTTCAAGGGCCCCGGCAGGACCGCGGGTCCCGAGGTCACCGCCCGTCACGTCGCCGCCGGCGGCCGGATCGAGCTGACCCTGACGAACGCCGGCGGCACCGACTGCCACCTGACGGTCACCGACGCCTACGGCGGGAGACGGGAGACGTTCAAGGTCCCGGCGGGCGGACGCGTGGTGCACACGAGGGACCTGCGCGCCGGCAAGCGCTGGTACGACGTGTCCGTGGTGTCCGACACGGACGCCACCTTCCTGCGCCGCTTCGCCGGTCATGTGGAGACGGGCGAGCCGGGCGTGAGCGACCCGGCGATCGCGACGCACTGACCGGACGGCCGGCAACGACCCGGTACAACACAGTGCTCGGCCGGATCGTCGATCCGGCCGAGCACTCCCCCGTTACCGGCACAGACGCTATGCCGGGCCGGGGCCTGCGGTCTTGAAGAAAAGCGAAGACGTGGCCGGCGTCACTCCGAGCGGTTCGGACGACGCCGGCCGGCGCCCTAGCTCTGGGTGTTCATGAAGCCGATGACGACGGCACCCCACCAGCAGATCTGGGAGACGATGGCGGTGGCGCCGCCCCAGGCCAGGTAGCGGGGCTCGGCCGAGGTGGCCGCGTGCGCGGCCATGCGCTTGTTGAGCAGACCCGCCTGGAGGCCGTTGAGGCTGAGGACGAGCACCATCACCAGCTTGGCGAGCGTCAGGGGCGCGGAGGGGTTCGGGTGGAGGAACACACCGCTGGCCACCAGGCCGGCGAGGCCCGCCCAGATGGGGAAGTGCAGACGGCTCGCGCTGCCGACGGCGTCCTGGAGCGAGCAGCGGCCCGTGATCCACAGCAGGCCGTAGTAGTCGGCGACCAGAACGGCACCGAAGCCGAGCACGAGGCTGGCGAGGTGCACGAAGAGCGCTGCGGTGTGCAGGGTCGCGTCCGCCTGGAGGTGGACGGCGACGAAGACGCTCACGGCCCATGCGGCACAGATCGCCAGCGCGGCGCCGCCGACCGTCAGCCAGGAGTCGTACAGGCCGACCGGACGGGCGTGCCGGGCGCCCGGCTTCGCCACGGCCATGGCCGGGACGGGGCGGGGGCGGGACCGGGGCGAGGGGACGACGGACAGGGGCGGATCCGACCACACAGCAGGCACGTGAATCTCCAGACGCAGACCCTTACAAAGGCAAGGCTTTCCTTGGGCCGCCGGCGATGCGGGAATCCATCCCATCGATCACAATCCGCGGCCCCGCATTCCCGGATCATTTCCGTCCGGGCGGCCGATTTGTCGGCACCGACAAGGGATACCGGCATACCGGCGAAGCGCCCAATAACCTGAACACTCCCCCGGAGAAATCGCAAGCTTTGCAGGTCAGAGCCCATTTTCTGAGAGTGATCGGTAATTTCACGGCACCCCTGGGGGCATTGTTCACTGTGACGCTCCTCCCTATTCACCGTGATGCTGTGCGTGACGCACGGCACGGCCGGATATCCGTTTCGCCCCCTCGGCCGCCGCCGGCTCTGGTAGGACTGGATCAGGCGTGGCCACGCCACGCGCCAGGGGGCCGGAGCGGCATCGGGGGGGGCGGCATGAGGGTGCGCAGACTGCTCGGTTACGGCGACGCGGTGGTGCTCCTCGGCCGGGACGGGCCCGCTCTCGTCGCCCTGGACACCGCGCTCGGCGGGGCGCTGTCCGTGGCCACGGGCGGGCTCAGTGAGAGTGTGCTGAGCCTCTTCGACGCCCAGGGCCGGATCCTGCGCATCGGCCGTGATCTCACGGCCGGCCTGCGCACCGCCCTCGGGGCCTCCAGCCGGGCCGAACGGAGCCGGCGGCTGGCGGCGGCGCACACCGTGATCGTCGTCACGGCGTACTTCGAGGCGTTCGGCGAGACCCGGCTGCCGTTCGCCCAGCGCGACCTGCACCTCACACGGCACGACCAGCTCCGTCTGGCGGGCGCCTCCGTGGCCGCCCGGGACTTCTGCGACCAGCTGGTGGGTGCGGCCCCGCCCATGCCGGCTCCGCACCTGCCCTACGAGCGGGCGCTGGATGAGCTGCGGACGTGGTACGAGCAGTTGTCGGCGCGGCTGCTGCGCTTCGTGCGCGGGCTGGCCGTGTGGGACGGGCTCGACGGCACCGGGCGGGAAGCGACGGAGCAGGCGCTCGGCGACGACCTCTGCGGCCGGGCCGCCGACCGGTACGAGGAGCTGTTCGCGCGGCTGGCCGCGGACGTGCCCGAGTTCGCGTTCTGGTCGAGCCAGGTCGAGCACCAGGGGACCCGCGCGGAGCTGCGGCAGGCCCTCGCGGGCATGGAGTCGCTCCTGGCCGGCCTGTGGCCCGCCCGGGAGCCCGTCGACCTTGCCGCCGCCCTGGCCGCGGCGTACCGGGCGGTGCTGCACCGGCCCGTCCTGGCCGACGGCGAGGTGCCCACCGGGATGCGGCTGCCCTCGCTCGGGGAGGGCTACTTCGACCCGGACTTCACGGTACGGCCGGTGGCCGGCCAGGACGGGCCGGCCCGTGAGGAGTGGTGGGCGGGGGCACCGGTCCGCAGGGATCTCACCGAGTACCTTGCGGGGGCGTTCACGTCGCCGGGCATGGCGGCCGCTCCGCTCGTCGTCCTCGGGCAGCCGGGCGCCGGAAAGTCGGTCCTGACGAAGGTCCTGGCGGCACGGCTGCCGGCGGCCGGCTTCCTGCCGGTCCGCGTGGCCCTGCGCGAGGTGCCGGCCGAGGCGGAGATCCAGGACCAGATCGAGTACGCCGTCCGTGCGGCCACCGGGGAAGCGGTGTCCTGGCCGGAGCTGGTCAGGTCGGCGGGCGGTGCGATGCCCGTCGTCCTGCTCGACGGCTTCGACGAGCTGCTGCAGGCCACCGGGGTGAGCCAGTCGGACTACCTCGTGAGGGTGGCCCGGTTCCAGCAGCGCGAAGCCGACCAGGGCCGGCCGGTGATCGCCGTGGTCACCAGCAGGACGGCGGTGGCCGACCGCGCCCGCTACCCGCACGGGGCCGTCGCCCTGCGGCTGGAGCCGTTCCGCCGCGACCAGATCGACGGCTGGCTCGACGGCTGGAACCGCAGCAACGAGTCGCACTTCGCCGCCCAGGGCCTGGCTCCCCTGCCGCCGGCCGTCGTCGCCCGGCACCACGCACTGGCCTCCCAGCCGCTGCTCCTGCTGATGCTCGCCCTCTATGACGCCGCGGACAACGCGCTCCAGCAGGGGGGACGACGCGGGTGCGCCGCTCGGTGAGGCCGAGCTGTACGAGGCGCTCCTCACCTCGTTCGCCGGGCGGGAGATCGGCAAGACGGGCGCCGGCCTGCCGGAGCGGGAGCTGGCCGAACGGGTGGAGCAGGAGCTCCAGAGGCTTTCGCTGATCGCCTTCGGCATGCTCAACCGACGACGGCAGTGGATCACCTCCGCCGAGCTGGAGGACGACCTCACGGCCCTTCTGGGACGCACCACCTCGCGCACGGAAGGTTTCCGGGCCCCGCTCGGACAGGCAGAGATCGCGCTCGGCCGGTTCTTCTTCGTCCGGCGCGCGCAGGCGGTCCAGGACAGCAGGCGGCTGTCGACGTACGAATTCCTGCACGCGACGTTCGGCGAATACCTGGCGGCCAGGCTGGCCGTCCAGCTCGTCACCGGTCTGCTCGGCCAGCGGCCGGTCCTGATCGTCGGACCGGCCCCCGTCGAGGACGACCTCCTCTATGCCCTCCTTTCCTTTGCCCCACTCTCATCGCGGCAGATATTACGTTTTGTCGCATTCCGCTTGGGGCGGCTGGAAGACGCCGACCGCAATGCGCTGAAGAGCCTTCTCATCAAGGTGCTGTCCCAGAACGAGGAGCGGACCGAGCACCGCTACGCCGACTACCGCCCCGCCCGTCCGGTGACCTCCGCACGGCACGGCGTCTACAGCGCGAACCTCTTCCTTCTCCTGATGTTCCTCACCGGCGGCATCACGGCGGGCGAGCTCTTCCCCGAGGCCGAGGACCCCCCGGGAACATGGCACCGGCGGGTCCTGCTGTGGCGCTCCTCCTTCGACGAGCAGCAGTGGACGGACTTCGCCGTGGTCCTGCGCGTGCGGCACACCTGGCACGACGCGCGGCGGGACCTGGAGCTCCGCCCGGCCGCCGACGGGCAGCCGGTCCCCCCGGAGCCGGTGGACCCCTACTGGCTCTACCGCTACCCTCCCGGCAACCCGTCCCGGGGGCATGTCGCCTGGAGCCGCACCTACTGGCAGCAGGTGCAGCACAAGATGGCCGTCGCCGGCGGGACCAACGACTCCGTGGTGCGGCATGCCCTGGACCCGGTGTTCGAGTGGCTCGGTCCCACGGTCAGCACCTTCGTCGGCATCGGTGACGGGCCCGCCTCCTCCGCCGCCCACGACCTGATCCGGCTGTGGCTGTGCAGCCGGCTCGGGGCACCCGTCGACGACGTCGTGCGCTGGTACCGTCGCTGCAGCCTCCTCCTGGACCTCGAAAGCGCCCTTCCCGGCGACACGCGGGACGGCGTGGCACTCCTGATGATCGGGCTCCTGCACAACGACGCCGATCGTCTGCCACCGGACGTGTTCAACGAGCTGATGTACACGGTGGCCCTGAACTTGTCGGCCGAAGGGCTGCAGGCCCTCAGTCCGCGGCTCCAGCAGCAGGTCGAGGAGTACTTTCCGCACCACCGTCCCTGACGCGCCGTCACCCCGTCGTGCGTTCCACCCGGATCCACAGTTCCGCGTCCGCCGTGGTGCCGTCCTCCGACAGCCGTGTGCGCAGGATCTCCGGGCTGTCCACGCTCCGGTACGGGTTCGAGGGGAACCACTGGGTGAAGACGTCGCGCCACAGGTGCTGCAGGGCCTTCGGGAACTCCCCCGAGCTCTCGAAGACCGCCCACGTGCCGGCGGGCACGTCGAGGGTCTGCAGGTCCTCGGGGGCGGGCGCGGAGGTGACCACGCCGTGGTAGTAGTCGAGGTCGGTGCCCTCCGCGCGGGTGGCGGCGATGTTGTCGCTGACGGAGACGATTCCGCTGGGCTCCTGGTCGCCGAGTGCCGCCATCCGCTGGACGGTCTCCTGGTCGATGCTCCGGATGAACGCGGCGATGTGCGGGTTCACGCCCTCGTGCACGAGGGGGACGCGGGTCCCCCTGCCGACGACGCGGAACGCTTCCTTCTCCACGATCCGGTAGCGCATGGTGGTGCTCCCTTCGACGATGAGACGGAAGGAGAGCCGGGGCTGGGACCGCAACGCCGCACCCGTGCGGCGTGCCTCGCCGGGCCCGATGCCGTGCATCGCGCGAAACGCACGGGCGAACGCCTCTCCGGAGCCGTACCCGTAGCGCACCGCGACGTCGAGCAGCGTGCGCTCGCCGGCGAGCACCTCGGCGCCCGCGACGGTGAGCCGCCTGCGGCGGATGTACTCCGCCAGCGGGACGCCCGCGAGGGCGGAGAACAGCCGTCGGAAGTGGTACTCCGACGTGACTGCGATCCGCGCCAGCTCGGCCGGGTCGATCTCCCGGTCGAGGCGGCTCTCGATGTGCTCCAGGGCCTGGTTGAGGTGTTCCAGCACCACCGGCCTCCTTCCTTCTGCCGTCTTCGAGGCTAGGGAGACGACTATCGCGCGACCCGACTTTCCGTGCCCGGTCGGGTCGGGTCCGCGGCACCGTCCTGAACCGGCCTCGGCCCGCCCGGGAGTCCGATGCCGTCGCCGCCCACTACGTCCACTCCGTCTTCTGGGACTACTACCGCGACGTGCACGGCCGGACGGGAGCGTTCGGCGACGGCAGAGCCGGCTGCAGCCGCGTCCACTACGGCAACCACTACCTGAACGCCTTCTACGGGAACTGCATGACCTACGGCGACGGCACACCCCCGGACGGACCGCTCACCAGGACCGACATCGGCGTGCACGAGATGACCCACCGCGTCACCGCGGCCACGGCCAACCTCGCCTTCAGCGGGGAGTCCGCCGGACTGAACGAGGCCACCAGCGACGTGTTCGCCGCGGCGGCCGAGTTCCACGCCGCCAATCCCGCCGACCCGGGCGACTACCTCATCGCCGAGAACACCGTCATCAACGGCTCGGACGTCGTGCGCCGCATGGACAGACCGTCCCGGGACGGCCACTCGAAGGACTACTGGTACGCCGGTACCGCGCGACTGACGCCGCGTGGGCGGCGGTCAACGTCACGGTGTCCGGCAGCGGCCGCTGACCCGTCCGGGCCGACGTGCCCCCGCCGCTCTCCGGGCCTAGCCTGAGAACCAGGGGCACGTCACAGGCCCGAGGTACCGAGATGACGCTCTTCAGCGGGGCGGGCACTTCGGTGATCGCCCTGGAGACAAGCGGCTGGGACGCGTTCTACAGCTCCTGGCTCGTGCCGGTCGCGCAGTGCGTCATCGTCATGGCCGTCGCTCTGGCCGTCCTCATCGCCGTCAGCGGCCTGCTCACCCGGTGCGTGACGGACAGGAACGGCGAAGCCTGGGGCGACGGCAGCCGGCGGGCCTGGACGTTCGTCGGCGGCCTGTCCGTGCTGGCCGTCGCGGTCCTCCTGCCCGTCCACTTCATGTTCCGGCCGTTCGGTGACGGGACCTGGCTGACCTGGGTCTTCCTCGGCGTGGCGGCCCTCGGGACGGCGCTCGTGCTGCTCGCGCCGCATCTGCAGATCCAGCGCACCCCGCGCCGCCCCACCTGGTCGGGGCCCGGCCTGCCACGCCCCGCCTCGTGGATCCTCCTGCTGGTGTGGGCCGGCTTCGTCTCCTGCTTCTTCTCCTGGGGCGCGCACAGCCGGCTGCTGGTCACCTACCTGGCGATGGCCGTGCTGGGCGTCACCGCCAGCGCGATGGCCCTCGGCCAGAACCTGCGGCTTCAGATCGAGGCGCAGGACGAGACCGGGAAGGTGGACGCCGCCGCGTCCGACTACGTCCTCGCACGGCTGCAGTCCCTCGGCACGACCGCACCCGACCCGCTCGGCATCTCCCGGGCCACCGACCTCAGCCGCCTGCTCAGCGAGGACCTCAGTGCCATCCCGGCGGGTTCGGTCACCGCCGCCGCGGCCCGTGTGCTCTATGCCGTCCGGCCCGGCCTCACCTGGCGCGCCCGCCTGACCGTCGTCGACGTCAATCGCGTGGCCGTCACCATGACCCGCAACGGCCGGCACGTGGAGAGCACGGTCATCAGCCGGCAGAGCCTCGGCCTGCCACCCCTGCCCCCGACGCTGGAAACGCCACAGCTGGAGCAGGAGCGGAGCTGCGCCCGCGCCCAGTTGCTCACCGGCGCGGCGGCCTGCGTGCTGGTGCGGCTCAGCCGCGTGCACCCCCACCTGAGGAAGGGCCTGTGCGGCGCCGAGCGCTGGCGGAGCGTCGCCCTGCAGGTGATCGCCACCGAACGCGCGCTGGTGGCGGACCCGGACGTACGGCTACGCCTGCTGAAATCCGCCGTGGAAGAGGAGCCCCGCTACGGCCTGGCCCGGCTGGAGTACCTCGTCGAACTCTTCGCCAGGACGCCCAGGACCACCGCCAACCGCCTGAGATTCGCACGCCTGATGGACACGCAACAGCAGCTCGCCGAGAAGGACGGCCACACGAAGCCGGGGTGGGAAGTCGTCCACATGCGCACCCTTTACCTCCAAGCAGTCATGAGGATCAATTCCTGCCTCGTGGCACTGCACGAGGACGGGGACCAGGCGGAGCAACTGCTCCACCAGGACAGTGCGGTCCTCGCCGACGCCGGGCGGTGGGCCGGGAAGCTGGCCGACGCGTGCAAGGGGACCGAAGGGTGTGCGGGCTTCGTCAAACACGAGGAAGAGAACGTCAGGCACCTGGCCGAGCACATGAAACCGGTGGCCGACGGACTGGTGAGCGCGGTCGACCTCCTCACCGAACGCGCCCGACGGCTCGCCGAGGGCACCAGGGGCTGGACGTGGACCCCGCCGGTTCCCGAGGACTACCCCTCGCCCGGCCTCGCGCTCCACTACGCCGCCCTGGCCGAGCTCGCGGACGAACACGGCGTCTCCCGGCCCTCCCTCGGGGACGTGCGCGACTACCTCGCCTTCTTCCTCGCCACCGCCGAGGACCGGCAGGAGTTGCAGAAGGATCCGTCCTTCTGGACGATCGTGCGGGATCCCGGCCGGAGGGAGCTCATCACCGGTTCCACGCACCAGGAACCGGTCGGCATGCTGGACCTGGCCCCCTTCCAGCCGTACGCGGAGAAACTGGCGCAGGCCGGCATCACCACCTTCAGGAAGTTCCGGCAGCGCACCAGCACCGACCCGCGGCAGCAGACCCTGGCCGAATATCTGGGCGTCTCCCCGCTGCTCGTCTCCCACCTCGTGGACATCGCCACACTGGCCGACACCCACGAGGACCTCGCCAGCCCCAGGGTGGTGCAGGCGCTCCTGGCGGCCGGGATCAACAGCCGCGGGGAGCTGAGGGAGCGCGCGGCGACCGACAAGGAGGGCCTGACGCGTGCCCTCACGCTCAACGCCGAACGCTTCGGCCTCACGGCACTCCCCGCCTTCGCGGCCCCGGACAGGTGGCTCACCACGCTCATGTCCTGACCGCATGCGAAAGGGCGGCGGCATCCCGTGCGGGATGCCGC
>NZ_JAIXMK010000172.1:0-15463 GCF_020328095.1 Streptomyces sichuanensis | reverse complement strand
ACTTCTTCGACCTCGGCGGCGACAGCATCATCTCGATCCAGCTCGTCAGCCGACTGCGTTCCGCAGGGGTAGTCCTGACGGCCCGTGATGTATTCCGGCACAAGACGGTGGCGGCGATGGCGGCCGTCGCCGATATGTCCGGCCACGACACTCCGGCAGCACCTGATGCGCCGGACGAAGCGCCGGAACCGGGTGGTGACGAGGCGATCGATCTGTCGCTGGTGTCGCTGTCCGATGACGAATTGAAGATGTTCGAATCTGAGTGGAGGTTGCCGGAATGAGCACGTCTGCAGTTGAAGCGATCCTGCCCCTGACGCCGTTGCAGGAGGGGCTGCTGTTCCACAGCCTCTACGACGACCGCAGCGTGGACCTCTACACCTCGCAGCTCAGCGTCGACCTGGCCGGCCGTGTGGACGCCGAGGTCTTTCAGGCGGCCGCGGCCACCGTGCTGCGCCGCCACGCCAACCTCCGTACGGCCTTCCAGCACCGCAGCTCGTCCCAGCCGGTCCAGCTGGTGCTGCGCGAGGTGACCGTTCCGTGGGACGAACACGATCTGAGCGGACTCGCGGAGGACCAGCGCGAGTCCGAGCTGGCGCGGCTCACCGAGGAGGACCGGGTTCGCCGGTTCGACCTCGCCCGTCCGCCGCTGCTGCGCTTCACGCTGATCCGCCTCGCCGACGACAAGTGCCGTCTGCTGTTCACGCACCACCACATTCTGCTGGACGGCTGGTCCATCCCGCTGCTGCTGAGCGAGCTGTTCACGCTCTACGCACGGGGCGGTACCGACGACAGTGGTCTGCCTCCGGTGCCGCCGTTCCGGGACTTCCTGGTCTGGCTGGCCGGCCGGGACCGGCCGGCAGCCGAAGAGGCGTGGACCCGGGCGCTCGGGGACCTCTCCGGACCCATGGTGGTCCGGCCGGTCCCGCCGGGCCGGGAAGCGGTGGTGCCCGCGCGGGCCACGCTGGACCTGAGCCGTTCACTGACCACGGCGCTGACGACCCTCGCGCGCCGTCACTCCATCACCCTGAACACGGTCGTCCAGGGCGTGTGGGCACTGCTGATGAGCCAGCTCACCGGCCGGCGGGACGTGGTGTTCGGCACCACTGTCTCCGGCCGGCCGCCGGAGCTCCCCGGTGTCGAGAACATGGTCGGTCTGTTCCTCAACACCCTCCCGGTGCGGGTGCGGATACGGCCGGACGAGCCCCTGATCGACATGCTGGTCCGGCTGCAGACCGAGCAGTCGGAGCTGCTGCCCCACCAGCACCTGGGACTCGCCGCCATTCAGCGCCTTGCGGGCGGAGCCGAGCTGTTCGACACGATGACCGTGTTCGAGAGCTTCCCCGTCGATCACAACGCCGAGAGCCTGCCCGGTACCGGCCTGCAGGTGCTCGACTCCGAGGGCACCGACTACAGCCACTACCCCGTCGCGCTGATCGCGCTGCCGGGGGAGCGGCTGCACCTGCGGCTGAGCTACCAGCCCGATCTGTTCACCGCCGAGGAGACCGCGACCCTGCTGGAGCGGGCACGGCAGCTCCTGGAGTCCCTGGCGGTCGCCCCCAAGGAGCTCGTTGGGCGACTGACGCTCCTGGACACCGCCGAGCGGCACCGTCTCCTCGTACGGTTCAACGAGACGGATCGTCCGGTCGAGCCGGCCACCCTCGCGCAGCTCTTCGAGGCGCAGGCCGCCCGTACCCCGGAGGCTGTCGCCGTCGAGTTCGAGTCGGAGACCCTGACCTACGCGGAGCTGGACGCGCGAGCGAACCAGCTGGCCCGGGTGCTCGTGGCCCAGGGGATCGGACCCGAGCAGATCGTGGCGCTGGCTCTGCCGCGGTCGGTCGAGTTCGTGCTGTCGGTGCTGGCCGTCGCCAAGGCCGGGGCCGCCTACCTGCCCGTGGACACCCGATACCCGCGGGACCGCATCGCCTACCTCATCGAGGACGCACGTCCCTCGATGGTGCTCACCACGACCGCCGTCGCACAGCTGCTGCCCGACACCGGGGACACCGGATGCCTCCGGCTCGACGACGCGCAGTTCGGCGCGACGCTGGCGGAGGCCCCGCGCATTCCGCTGGCCGACGACGAGCGCACCGCACCGACACACCTGCTGAACCCGGCCTACGTCATCTACACCTCGGGCTCGACCGGGAGGCCGAAGGGTGTCGTGGTCAGCCACCTGGGCCTGGCCAACGCGGTGGAGGTGCAGCGCCGCAACCACCGTGTCGGCCCCGGTGACCGAGTGCTGCAGTTCGTCTCCCCCAGCTTCGACGCCTCGTACTGGGAGCTGTCGAAGGCGCTGCTCACCGGTGCCACGCTGGTCTGCGCCGCCGAGGAGAGGCTCGCTCCCGGTCCCGACCTGGCCGCGCTGCTCGACGAGCGACAGGTCACCCATCTCATGATCCCGCCGTCGCCGCTGTCGATGATGCCGGCCGGCAGCCTGGGCACGGTGCGCGGGCTGATGGTGGGCGGAGAGGCATGTTCGGCCGAGGTGGTCGCCGCCTGGGCGCCCGGACGGCACATGGTCAACGCGTACGGCCCGACCGAGGCCACGGTGGCCGCCACCATGACCGGCCCGCTCACCCCGGCCGGCAGCGCGCCCTCCATCGGCAAGCCGCTCGACAACGTGCGTGCCTATGTCCTGGACCACGCGCTGCGGCCGGTGCCGGTCGGTGCCACCGGTGAGCTGTACCTCGCCGGTGCCGGGCTGGCCCGTGGCTATCTGCGCCGCGCTGCGCTGACCGCGGAGCGCTTCGTCGCCAACCCGTTCGGCGTGGCCGGTGAACGCATGTACCGCACCGGTGACCTGGTCGCCTGGAACGAGTCCGGCGAGCTCACGTTCGTCGGCCGTGCCGACGACCAGGTCAAGATCCGGGGCTTCCGGATCGAGATCGGGGAGATCGAGTCCGCCGTCCGCGGCCACGCCGCGGTACGGCAGGCGGTCGTCACGGTCCGCGAGGACCGTCCCGGCGACCGTCGCCTGGTGGCGTACGTGGTTCTCGACGGCGCCGACGCCGAGGAGCTGCGCGACCACCTCGCGGGCGTGCTGCCCGCCCACATGGTGCCCTCGGCCTTCGTCGTCCTGGACGAGCTGCCGCTGACCAGGAGCGGCAAGGTGGACAAGGCCGCCCTGCCGGCCCCGGTGGCCGCGGCAGCCGGCGGTAGCCGGCGCGCGCCCTCGACCCCGGGCCAGGAGATCGTCTGTGGCCTGTACGCCGACGTGCTCGGTGTCCCGGAGGTCGGCGTCGACGACGACTTCTTCCGCCTCGGCGGGCATTCGCTGCTGGCGATCCGGCTGGTGGGGCGGATCCGCGCCGCGTTCGGGGTCGATGTGCCGATCCGTGTCGTCTTCGAGGCCCCGACCGTCGAGGCGCTGACCGCCCGCATCGAGGCCGGCCTTCCCGGCAGCGGTGCGGCGGCCGACGCCGTGACGCGCACGGTCGAACTGTCCCGGGCAGACCGCCGACTGTGGTTCATCAACAGGTTCGAGGACCATCGGGCCTCCACCCACAACGTGCCCTTCGCCGTCCGCCTGACCGGTGAGCTCGCCGTCAAGGATCTGGAGGGCGCCCTGCGCGATCTCATCGCTCGCCACGAGGCGCTGCGCACCCGCTACCCGGAGCGCGACGGCGAGCCGAGTGGAGCGGTACTGGCACCCGAGAGCGTACGCACTCCGCTCACGGTCGCCGACTTCGACGAGGCCGCTCTGATGGCGGCGGCGGCCGACGGCTTCGACCTCACCGCGCAACTCCCGGTGCGCTTCACGCTGTTCCGCATCGACGAGACGGAATCGGTGCTGCTGACGGTGGTGCACCGGATAGCCGGTGACGACTGGGCAGCCGGCCGTCTGCTGCGTGACCTGGCGGCGGCCTACCGGGCCCGGGTCACCGGTGTGCCGGTGCGCTGGGCCCAGGACCCCGCGCCGCAGGACGAGGAGGCCCTCGCCTGGTGGACCGGGCAGCTCGCGGGGCTGCCGGAGGAACTCGCTCTCCCAACCGACCGGCCCCGTCCCGCGGTGGAGACCCAGCCGTCGCAGAGCGTGCCGGTCCACCTGCCGGCTGAGCTCCTGGAGTCCCTCAACGCACTCGCCGACCGCACCGGCACGGACCTGGAGACGGTTCTGCGGGTCGCGTTCGCGATCGTGCTGAGCGGCATGGGCGCCGGCACCGACGTGCCCATCGCCTCCTTCGGCCGCCTGCCGGCGGACGACGCCTCCCTCTCGTCGGGGCTGTCCGTGCTGCGCGTCGACACATCCGGGGACCCGGCCGGGGAGGAGCTGCTCGTCCGGTCAGGGACCGTGGCCGCCGAGGCACGCCTGCGTCCGGTGCCGTTCGAGCGGCTGCTGCGGCAGCTCGAACCGGACCTCGTCGCGGCGCGCCACCCGCTGGCGCAGATCGCGTTGGCAGTAAGTGACCGCGGTGACGCCGCCGTCGACCTGCCCGGGCTCGTCGTACGCCAGGACGACACCGTCCTGGGCGTCGAGAAGTTCGACCTCGCCGTCGTCCTGGCCGAGCGGTCGGACAGCGGCGGACTCGCCGGACAGGTGCACTACCGGTCGTCGATGTTCGACGCGGCGACGGCCGCCCTCCTCTGGGAGCGCACGGCGTCCGTCCTGGGACAGCTGGCCGGTGACCCGCAGCGGCGGCTGTCGCAGCTGCGGCTCGTGACCGACTCCGAGCGCACGCAACTGCTGACCTCCTGGAACGACACCGCGGTCGAGGTGCCCGCGCTCAGCTCGACGGTGCAACGGCGCTTCGCCGAGCAGGTCGAGCGCTTCCCGGACGAGGTGGCCCTCATCTGGCAGGGCGGGAGCATCACCTACAGAGAGCTCGACACGGCCGCGAACCGGCTCGCGCACCTGCTCCGCGGCTCGGGGGTAACCACGGGTTCCAGGGTGGCAGTGCTACAGCGCCGTTCCCCGGACCTCGTCGTCTCGCTCCTTGCCGTGCTCAAGGCCGGCGCGGCATATGTGCCGCTCGACGTACGCGCCCCCTCTGCGCGGCAGGCCGGCATCGTGACCGGGACGGACGCCGCGGTGCTGCTGGTGGACGCCGCATCGGTGGACACCGCTCCGCGAACCGGGATCCCGCTCGTGGTCGTGGACCGGGATCCGCGACTGGCGGAGCAGCCCGTCACCGAACCGCAGCAGGCGGGGCATCCGGAGCAGCTCGCCTACATCATGTACACCTCCGGCTCCACCGGCCAGGCCAAGGGCGTCGCGGTCACCCACCGCGACCTGCTGGCTTTCGCGCTCGACCGCTGCTTCACTTCGGACGCGAACCGCAGGGTGCTCATGCACGCCCCGCACGCGTTCGACGCCTCCAACTACGAGCTGTGGGTGCCCCTGCTCAACGGCCGGCAGATCGTGCTCGCCCCGCCGGAGGACCTGGACGTGGCGACGCTCGGCAGGCTCCTGGCCGAATACGACGTGACGGCCCTGCACCTGACCGCCGGTCTGTTCCGGCTGGTGGTCGACGAGGACCTTGAGTGTCTGGCTCCGGTGCAGGAGCTGCTGGCCGGCGGTGACGTGGTGCCCGCCGCGTCGGTCCGGCGGGTCCTGGAGCGTTTCCCGCACATGGTGGTCAAGGACACCTACGGGCCGACCGAGACCACGAGCTTCGCCACCTACCACCGGATGGATGCCGCCAACCCGCCTTCCGACGCCGTACCGATCGGCGGCCCGATGGACAACATGCGGGTGTACGTGCTGGACGGCGCGCTGCGGCCGGTGCCCGTCGGCGTCGTCGGCGAGTTGTACATCGCGGGTGAGGGGCTGGCGGCAGGGTACTGGGCCGCGCCCGGGCTCACCTCCGCCTCCTTCGTGGCCGATCCCTTCGGCCCGGCGGGCACTCGGATGTACCGGGTGGGCGACCTGGTGCGCTGGACCGCCGAGGGAAGGCTGGTGTTCGCCGGTCGTGCCGACGACCAGGTCAAGATCCGCGGCTTCCGCATCGAGCTGGGCGAGGTGGAGGCGGCCCTCGCGCGCCGCCCGGACGTCGCCCAGGCCGCGGTGGTCGCCCGGCGCGAGGCCGAGGGCCAGCACCGGCTCGTCGCCTATCTGGTCCCCGTGGACGGGGCGACGCCTCCCGCCGAGGCGGACGTGCGCCGGGTGCTGAGTGATGAACTGCCCGAGTACATGGTTCCTTCGGCCTTCGTGGTGCTGGAGCGCCTCCCGCTCACGGCCAACGGAAAGGTCGACCGCAAGGCACTGCCGGCGCCGGACGTGGCCGTCGCCGGACGGGCCGCACGCAACGCCCGTGAGGAGCAGCTGCTCTCCCTGTTCGCCCGCCTCCTCGGTCGGCCGGACATGGGCATCGACGACAGCTTCTTCGAGCTGGGCGGCGACTCCCTGCTCGCCACCCGCCTGGTCAGCCGGATCCGTGCTGCCTTCGGCGTGGAGCTGCCCATCCGGGCGGTGTTCGACGCGCCCACGGCCGCGGCGCTCGGCGCACGGCTCGACGACGCCCGCTCCGGGCGCAGCGCTCTGCGCGCCATGCCCCGGCCCGAGCTCATCCCCCTGTCGTTCGCTCAGCGTCGCCTGTGGTTCATCAACCGCTTCGACGGCCAGAGCGCCACGTACAACATGCCGATCTCCATCCGCCTCACGGGACCGCTCGACCGCACCGCGCTCGCCGGGGCGCTCAACGACCTCACGGCCCGGCACGAGGCCCTGCGGACGGTCTTCCCCGAGGTCGACGGCGTGCCCTACCAGCGGATCCTTCCCGCGGAAGAGGCGCAGACGGAGCTCAAGGTGGTGACGGCACGGGCGGAGGACCTGGACGCCGCCCTGGAGGCCGAGGTCCGCAAGGGCATCGACCTGACCACCGAGGTTCCGCTGCGGGTGTCGCTGTTCGCCCTTGACGACGAGGACCACGTCCTGCTGTTCGTCCTGCACCACATCGCGGGCGACGGCTGGTCGATGAAGCCGTTGGCGACCGACCTGGCGCGGGCCTACGAGGCACGCTGCGAAGGCCGGGAGCCGCAGTGGGATCCGCTGCCGGTGCAGAACGCCGACTACGCCCTGTGGCAGCAGGAGGTGCTGGGTGACGAGAACGACCCGGACAGCTCCTTCGCCAAGCAGCTGCAGTACTGGGAGGAGAACCTGGCGGGACTGCCCGAGGAGCTGACGCTCCCGGTGGACCGCCCCCGTCCGGCCGTCGCGAGCTACCGCGGCATGCCTGTGTACTACCGGCTGGGCGCCGGTCTGCACCAGCGGCTGCTGGAGCTGTCGCAGGAGACCGGCGCGAGTCTGTACATGGTGCTGCAGGCTGGTCTGGCCACCATGCTGCACCGTGTGGGGGCGGGCACCGACATCCCGATCGGCAGCGTGATCGCGGGCCGCACCGACGAGGCGCTCGACGACATGGTCGGCTTCCTCACCAACATGCTGGTGCTGCGCACCGACACCTCCGGTCGGCCGACGTTCCGGCAGCTCATCGACCGCGTGAGGGACACCGACCTCAACGCCTACGCGAACCAGGACGTGCCGTTCGAACGACTGGTCGAGGCGATCAACCCGCAGCGCTCCCTGGCCCGGAACCCCCTGTTCCAGGTGCTGCTCAACCTTCAGAACCTGCCCGACTACGCGTCGGAGATGCATGGCCTGGAGGTCGGCGCGTACGTCGTGAACCTGGGCGCGGCCCGTTACGACCTCGCCTTCGGCTTCTCGGAGGAGTACGACGAGAACGGCCTGCCGGCCGGTCTGCAGGGCGACATCCAGTACAGCGTGGACCTCTTCGACGAGGACACGGCGCAGCGGTTCGCCGAGTACCTGGGCCGTGTGCTGAGCTCCGCGGTGACCGATGCCGACCAGCCCATCGACAGCATCGACGTGCTGTCCCCCGCGGAGCGGCATCGGCTCGTGGAGGAGTACAACGACACCGCTGCGCCGGTCCCGGCGCAGCACCTGCCGGAGCGGTTCGCCGCGCAGGCGGCGCGCACTCCGCAGGCCCCGGCGGTGACGGACGGGTCGCTGACGCTGTCCTACGCCGAGCTCGACGCGGCCGCGAACCGGCTCGCCCGCCACCTGACGGCGGCCGGGGCCGGCCCCGGTTCCCTGGTGGCGGTCGCGCTCCCCAGGACCCCGGACCTGGTCGTCGCCCTTCTCGGTGTGCTGAAGGCGGGTGCCGCGTACCTGCCCATCGACCCGGGAAACCCCGCCGATCGCATCGCCTTCGTGCTCGGCGACGCCGCTCCCGCGGTGGTGCTGACGGACGTGGCCACGGCTCCGGTACTGCCGACGGACGGCGCGCCCGTCATCCGGCTCGACCTGCCCGGGACCGTGCGGGACCTGGCCACCCGGTCGAGCGCCCCCCTGACCGACGACGAGCGGTCGCGACCGGTCTCGGCGCGGGACGCGGCGTACGTCATCTACACCTCGGGTTCCACGGGACGTCCCAAGGGAGTCGTGATCGAGCACCGCTCGCTCACCGACTATCTGGCGTTCACCACCCGGGCGTACCCGTCGGCGGAGGGCGTCGCGCTGGTGCACTCGCCGGTGTCGTTCGACCTCACCGTCACCGGTCTCTACACGCCGCTGCTGGTCGGGGGATGCGTCAACCTCGCCTCCCTCACCGAACCGGCACCTCACGAGGCGGCCGGGCTCGCCACGGCGCCGGCCACCTTCCTCAAGGCGACTCCCAGCCACCTGCCGCTGCTCAACGCACTGCCGGACGGCTACTCGCCCACGGGCGACCTCCTGCTCGGCGGCGAGGCCCTGCACGGTGCGGTGCTGCGCGAGTGGCGCGCCGCGCACCCGGACGTCACGGTGCGCAATGTCTACGGTCCCACCGAGGCGACGGTGAACTGCGCCGAATTCCGTATCGCCCCCGGTACCCCGGTGCCGGACGGTCCGGTGCCGATCGGCCGCCCGCAGGCCAACACGCGGCTGTACGTGCTCGACGCGGGGCTCCAGCCGGTGCCCGAGGGAGTGACCGGAGACCTGTACCTCGCCGGTGAGGGGCTGGCCCGGGGCTATCTTCACCAGCCGTCGCTGACCGCGGAACGGTTCGTCGCCGATCCGTTCGGCGCGGCCGGCTCCCGGATGTACCGCAGCGGCGACCTGGCCAAGTGGACCAGGGGCGGCGAACTGGTGTACGTCGGCCGGTCCGACGACCAGGTCAAACTGCGGGGCTTCCGCATCGAGCTGGGCGAGATCGAGGTGGCGGCGGCCGCACATCCGGCCGTCGGTGCCGTCACGGTGATCGTGCGGGAGGACCAGCCGGGGGACCAGCGCCTTGTGGCATACCTGGTTCCGGCACCGGACGCCGCGCTTCCCGCGCCGGCGGACCTGTCCGCGTTCCTCGCCGAGCGCCTGCCCGAGTACATGATCCCGCAGGCTTTCGTGACCCTCGACGAGTTGCCCACGACCGCGCACGGGAAGGTGGACCGCAAGGCGCTTCCCGCCCCGGCGCACCGCCACGACCCCCAGGGGTCGGCCGCCGCGCGCACGCCGCAGGAGGAGATTCTCTGCCACCTGTTCGCGGACATGCTCGGGGTGCCGGACGTCGGCATCCATGACAACTTCTTCGAGATGGGTGGCCACTCGCTGCTCGCCACCCGCTTGATCAGCCGCATCCGCTCCGCCTTCGACCTCGAACTGCCGATCCGTGCGATCTTCGAGGCACCGACGGTGGCCCAGCTGACTGCGCAGCTCACCACGGCCGCAACCGGCCGGCGCGCGCTGACGCCGATGCCGCGTCCGGACGCCGTCCCGCTGTCCTTCGCGCAGCGCCGCCTGTGGTTCCTCAACCGCTTCGACCACGAGGCCGGTTCGGCGTACAACCTGCCGATCGCCCTGCGCCTGACGGGGGAGCTGCACCTGGAGGCACTGGCCGAGGCCCTGCGGGATCTGGCACGCCGTCACGAGGTGTTCCGCACCGTCTTCGGCGAGTCCGAAGGCGTCCCCTACCAGCGGGTGCTCGGTGCGGACGAGGCCGAGATCGAACTGGAGGTCGTCGAGACGTCCGAGGACCGCCTGGCCGGGCTGCTGGCGGCCGAGGTGAGCCGCGGCTTCGACCTCACGCGGGAGATCCCGGTACGCGCCCGGCTCTTCGCCCTCGCTCCGGACACTCACGTCCTCGCGGTCACCCTGCACCACGTCGCCGCCGACGGATGGTCGCTGGCGCCGCTGCTGGCCGACCTCGCCACCGCCTACCGGGACCGAGCCGACGGACGGGAGCCCGGCTGGCGACCGCTGCCGGTGCAGTACGCCGATTACGCGCTGTGGCAGCACGAGGTGCTCGGCGACGAGGCCGACGCGACCAGCCCGATCTCCCAGCAGTTGAGCTACTGGGAGCGGACGCTCGCCTCGCTCCCCGAGGAACTGTCCCTGCCGACGGACCGGCCCCGCCCCGCCGTGGCGAGCTACCGGGGTGGTCGGGTGCCGGTCGAGATCCCCGCAGAGGTCCACCGGCGGGTGACCGAGGTGGCGCGGTCCCGCCAGGCGAGCGTCTACATGGTGCTCCAGAGCGGTCTGTCCGCGCTGCTGTCGCGCCTCGGCGCCGGCGATGACATCCCGATCGGCAGCCTCATCGCCGGACGTACCGACGAGGCGCTCGACGACCTGGTCGGCTTCTTCGTCAACACCCTGGTGCTGCGCACCGATGTGTCCGGCGACCCGACCTTCACCGAGCTGCTCGACCGGGTCCGTGCGACCGACCTGGCCGCCTACGCCCATCAGGACCTTCCGTTCGAACGGCTGGTGGAGGCGCTCAACCCCGGCCGGTCGATGGCCCGCCATCCGTTGTTCCAGGTGTCGCTCAACCTGCAGAACGCCGCCCAGGCCGACTGGGGCATGGGCCTGCCCGGCCTGGAGTCGGTGCCGGAGGAATTCCCCCTGGAGACGGAGAAGTTCGACCTCTCCTTCACCTTCGCCGAACACCGCACCGAGGACGGTGCGCCGGCCGGCATCACCGGCACGGTGAGCTACGCGGCCGACCTCTACGACGGCGAGCGCGTGGCGACCGTGGTCGCCCGTCTGGTGCGCCTGCTGTCCGAGGCGACCGCCGCGCCCGACCGCCCCATCGGCGAGCTGGATCTCATGGACCCGGCGGAGCACGAACTGGTGCGTGCCGCGGGTACGGGACCGGTACGCGACGTCGCGCCCGATGGTGTCGACCTGCTGCTGGCCCGGCGGGCCGCCGCCACCCCCCGTGCCCTGGCGGTGCGGGGCGCCGACGCCTCGCTGACCTACAGCGAGCTGGACGAGCGGGTCACCCGCTTGGCCCGGCACCTGATCGAGCGGGGCGCGGCGGCGGGCCGGATCGTCGCCGTCGCCCTGCCCCGCGGCACCGACATGCTGGTGGCGCTGCTGGCAGTGCTGCGCTCCGGAGCGGCCTATCTCCCGGTGGACCCCGACCTGCCGGCGGAACGGCTCGCCTACATGCTCGCCGACGCCCGGCCCCGGCTCGTCGTCTCGGCCCACGCCGTCTCCCGGGCTCTCCCTGACAGCACGGAGCCGGTGCTCCTCGATGACCCCGGCACCGTCCGCGCCCTCGGGGAACTGCCCTCGACCGCATGGGACGACGGCGAGCGGAGCGTACCGGTACACCCGGAGCACCCCGCGTACGTGATCTACACCTCGGGCTCCACCGGGCGGCCCAAGGGCGTGGTGGTGCCCCGTCGGGCGCTCGCCAACTTCCTGCACGACATGGCCGAGCGCTTCCCGCTGCGGGAGGAGGACCGGCTGCTCGCCGTCACCACGGTGGCGTTCGACATCGCCGCACTTGAGCTGTACCTGCCGCTGTCCCTCGGCGCGGCGGTCGTCATCGCCGACCGTGACGCGGTGCGCGACCCGGCCGCGCTGGTGCGCCTGGCGGCAGATGCCGGGGCGACCGTGCTCCAGGGCACGCCGTCGCTCTGGCAGGCGCTGACCGGGTACGACCCGGATGCGGTACGTGGTCTGCGCAAGCTGGTCGGTGGCGAGGCGCTGCCGCGCGAACTGGCCGACCGTCTCCTGGCGGCCGGTGGCGAGCCGACGAACCTGTACGGCCCGACGGAGACCACCATCTGGTCCACCGCCGCTGTGCTCGACGGCCGCCCGGGGGCGCCCACCATCGGTGGGCCGATCGCCAACACCAGCGTCTACGTCCTCGACGAACGGCTCCGCCCGGTGCCGCCCCGGGTCCCAGGCGAGCTGTACATCGCCGGCTCCGGCCTGGCCCAGGGCTACCTGGGCCGGCCGGGACTGTCCGCGGAACGCTTCGTCGCCGATCCGTTCGGTCCCGCGGGCGCCCGCATGTACCGCACCGGTGACCTCGCCCGCTGGGGCGACGACCGGCGGCTGGAGTACCTGGGCCGCGTGGACCACCAGGTGAAGCTGCGCGGCTTCCGCATCGAGCTCGGCGAGATCGAGTCGGTGCTCGCCCGCCACGAGGACGTGGCCCAGGCGGTCGTGGTGCTGCGGGAGGACCGGCCGGGCGACAAGCGGCTGGCCGGCTACGTGGTGCCGGTGCCGGGCCGATCGGCCGACTCCGGCGCGCTGCGCACGTACATCGCGTCGCACTTGCCGGAATACATGGTCCCGTCGGCGGTGGTCGTCCTGGAGGCGTTGCCCATGACGCCCAACGGCAAGCTCGACCGGCGGGCGCTGCCGGTGCCGGCCGCGGCCCCCGCGGACCGGGCGACCGCTGCCCCGCGCTCGCCGCGTGAGGAAATCATGTGCGGGCTGTTCGCCGAGGTCCTCGGAGTGGAATCCGTCGCGGCCGACGACAGCTTCTTCGACGTCGGAGGCCACTCGCTGTTGGCGACCCGCCTGATGAGCCGGATCCGTACGGTGTTCGGTGCCGAGGTTCCCGTCCGCGCCCTGTTCGAGCACCCGACCGTGGCCGGCCTCGCCACGCAGCTGGACGGCGCCGACCGGGCCCGCCCCGCCCTGCGCCCGATGCCCCGTCCCGAGACGCTGCTGCCCTCGTTCGCGCAGCGCAGGATGTGGCTGTTGCACCGCATCGAGGGTCCGAGCGCGACGTACAACATGCCCTTCGTGGTGCGGCTGTCCGGCCAGCTGGACCGGGACGCACTGCGGGCGGCGTTGTACGACGTCATCGACCGGCACGAGACACTGCGCACCGTCTTCCCGGAGGTCGACGGGGTGCCGAGGCAACTGGTGCTCGCCCCCGATGACGCGCGGATCGAGCTGGCCTGCCGACAGGTCGACGAGGCCGGCGTCGAGGAGGCGACGAAGGAGGCGATCCGCGTGCACTTCGACCTGACCGCCGAGCCGCCGGTGGCCGCCACGCTGCTCTCCCTGGCGCCGACGGAGCACGTGTTCGTCCTCGTGGTGCATCACATCGCCGGTGACGGCTGGTCCATGGCCCCGCTCGCCGAGGACGTGGTGCGCGCCTATTCGGCCCGCGCCACCGGGCAGGCGCCGCAGTGGGAGGCGCTGCCGGTGCAGTATGCCGACTACACCCTGTGGCAGCGGCAGCTGCTCGGGGACGAGTCCGACCCCGAGAGCCAATTCTCCCGGCAGGTCGCCTACTGGGAGCGGACCCTCGCCGGTCTGCCCGACCAGCTCAATCTGCCGGCCGACCGGCCGCGCCCCGCGCTGGCCAGCTACAGGGGCGAGCGGCAGGAGATCCTGCTGTCCCCGGAGCTGCACGACGCGATCAAGGGCCTGGCAAGGCAGGAGGGTGCGAGCACCTTCATGGTGCTGCAAGCCGCGGTGGCGGCACTGCTCAGCCGGCTGGGCGCCGGCGACGACATCCCGCTCGGCAGCCCTATTGCCGGCCGCACCGACGAGGCGCTCGACGATCTGGTCGGGTTCTTCGTCAACACGCTGGTGCTGCGCAACGACATCTCCGGCAACCCCTCCTTCGCCGACCTGGTCGGCCGGGCCAGGGAGACGGCGCTGGGTGCGTACGCCCACCAGGACGTGCCCTTCGACCACCTGGTCGAGGTGCTGCGGCCGAACCGTTCCGCGGCGCACCAGCCCCTGTTCCAGGTGATGCTGGCGCTCCAGAACGCCACGGCGGCGGCGGACGTGCAGCTGCCCGGGCTTACCGTCGGGGCGGCGGACGGATTCGTCGGCGCCTCCCGGTTCGATCTGTTCCTCAGCTTCGCCGAGCAGTTCGACGAGGAGAGCGGGAAGTCCGGCGGCATCGGCGGATTCGTCGAGTACAGCACCGACCTCTTCGACCCCGGAACGATCACGGCACTGATGGGCAGGCTGGAGCGCCTGCTGACCGCCGCGACCGCGGACCCGCAGCTGCCGGTCTCCTCGATCGACCTGCTCGACGACGACGAGCGGCACACAGTGCTCCGGCGGTGGAACGACACCGGCACGGACACCGTGCCGGCCGGCGTGCCCGAGCGGTTCGCCGCTCAGGTGGCCCGGACCCCGGACGCGGTCGCCGTGGCGGCCGGCGAGAGGCAGCTGAGCTACCGCGAACTGGACGAGTCGTCCGACCGGCTCGCACGTCGGCTGGTCGCGCACGGCGTACGGCCCGAGGACCGGGTCGCCCTGTTCCAGGAGCGCTCGGCCGGGCTCGTGGTGTCGATCCTCGCGGTGCTCAAGGCCGGTGCCGTCTACGTCCCGATCGACCCGCGCTACCCGGCGTCCCGTCGTCGCCACATCATGACGGACAGTCAGGTGACGCTACTGCTCACGGACACGGCCTCACCCGCGCTGGAGTGCGAGCACGACGCCACGGTCATCGTGGTGGACGCCGAGACGGAGGCGGTGGTGCCGGACACGTCCCTGCCCGGGACCGTCCACCCCGAACAACTTGCCTACGCCATGTACACCTCCGGCTCGACCGGAGTGCCGAAGGGCGTGGGGATCACCCACGCGGACGTGACCGCGCTCGCGACGGACCGGGCCTTCCGGCCGGACGCGCACCGCGCGGTACTGCTCCACTCGCCTCAGGCGTTCGACGCCTCCACCTACGAGCTGTGGGTGCCGCTGCTGAACGGTGGCCGGGTGGTGGTGGCTCCTCCGGGCGACCTCGACCTGGCGGACCTGGGCCGCCTCATCAAGGACAACCGGATCACCGGCCTGTGGCTGACGGCCGGCTTGTTCCGGCTCGTGGCTGAGGAGAGCCCGGAGTGCTTCACGGGCGTGTCCGAGGTGTGGACCGGCGGCGACGTGGTCCCGGCCGAGGCCGTGCGGCGGGTCATGGAGGCATGCCCGCGGACCGTGGTCGTGGACGGATACGGCCCGACCGAGACGACCACCTTCGCCACCAGCTTCCGCGTGGAGAACGCAGGAAGCGTTCCCGCCCGGATCCCGATCGGGCGTCCCCTGGACAACATGCGGGTCTACGTCCTGGACGCTGACCTCCAGCCGGTCGCCGTCGGGGTCGCGGGTGAGCTGTACATCGCGGGCGCCGGTCTGGCACGCGGCTACCTGAACCGGCCGGCTCTGACCGCCGAACGGTTCGTGGCCGATCCCTACGGCCCGGCGGGCGGCCGGATGTACCGCACCGGTGACCTGGTGCGCTGGAACGCAGGGGGAGCGGTGGAGTTCCTG
>NZ_JAIXMK010000171.1:0-15263 GCF_020328095.1 Streptomyces sichuanensis | reverse complement strand
CCGCAGGCCGGAGCCTGGCCGACGGCCGCCAAGCCTGTAGCCGCCGCCCCGGCCGGAGCCTGGCCCTCCGGGTCCGCCGCCCCGGCCGCGCCCGCCCCGGCCCCGGCCGCCGCGGGAGGCGCGTACGCCCAGGCCCAGGCCCAGCCCATGGCTCAGGGCGACGCCGGGCAGGCCCGTCAGATGTGGCCCAACATCCTGGAGGCGGTCAAGAACCGCCGCCGTTTCACGTGGATCCTCCTGAGCCAGAACGCCCAGGTCGCCGGCTTCGACGGCACCACCCTGCAGGTCGGCTTCTCCAACGCCGGAGCCCGCGACAGCTTCACCAACAGCGGCAGTGAGGACGTGCTGCGGCAGGCCCTCGGCGACCTCGGCGTGCAGTGGAAGACCGAAATGGTGGTCGACCCCTCCGGGGGCGGCGGCCAGCCCGCCGGAGGCTTCGGAGGCGGAGGCGGAGGCGGAGGCGGTTTCGGCGGCGGCGGTGGCTTCGGTGGCGGTGCTCCCGCCCCCTCGGTCTCGTACAGCCCGCCCCCGGCGCACGCCCCCGCCGCGGCCTCCCAGCCGGCGCCGCAGGCCGCCCCGGCCCCGGGACCCCCGTCGCGCCCCGCCCCGTCGTCCGCGCCCCCGGCCGGGCCCGCGCAGCAGTACCGCGAGCCCGAGCCGTCGCCGGTCGCCCCCGAGGACGACGTTCCCGCCGAGGACGACCCCGACCTCGACGACACCGCCCTCACCGGCCACGACCTGATCGTCCGCGAGCTGGGCGCAACGGTCATCGAAGAGATCGCCAACGAATAGCCGGGCGGCACCGCTGATCGGACACCGCTGATCAGACACCCCTGACCGGACACTGCCGACCGGCGGTTGCGTGGATGCGGAAGGTGGTCGGACGGGCCCGGACGGTGAGCGTCCGGGGAAGGCGCCCCCTACGCTTCCGGGCGCTCCCGGTCTCGTTCCTGCGGCGTAGGGCGCGCCGCCCGGGGAGCACGTAGGCTCGGGCTACCGAAGCAAATAGTTGTCGACAGCCAGGAGCGAACCAGTGATCCCCGGTGGCCAGCCCAACATGCAGCAGCTGCTTCAGCAGGCCCAGAAGATGCAACAGGACCTCGCCGCGGCCCAGGAAGAGCTGGCGCGCACCCTCGTCGAGGGCACGGCGGGCGGCGGCCTCGTGAAGGCGACCGTCAACGGTGCCTGTGAGCTCCAGGGCCTGGTCATCGACCCCAAGGCCGTGGACCCGGAGGACACCGAGACCCTCGCCGATCTCGTCCTCGCCGCCGTGCGCGACGCCAACGCGACCGCCCAGCAGCTGCAGCAGCAGAAGCTCGGCCCGCTCACCCAGGGCCTCGGCGGCGGCATCCCCGGCCTGCCGTTCTGACCTGACCCGGTCACCACGGCGGCCGTGACCGTCACAGAAGCCGCGACCCTCGCAGAAGGAGAACCCGATCCGTGTATGAAGGCGTAGTCCAGGACCTCATCGACGAACTGGGCAGGCTGCCCGGCGTCGGTCCCAAGAGCGCCCAGCGGATCGCGTTCCACATCCTCCAGGCGGAGCCGGCCGACGTCCGCCGGCTCGCGCACGCGCTGACCGAGGTCAAGGCGAAGGTCCGGTTCTGCGCGGTCTGCGGCAACGTGGCGCAGGAGGAGCGGTGCCGGGTCTGCCAGGACCCGCGCCGCGACCCCGCCGTCATCTGCGTCGTGGAAGAGCCCAAGGACGTCGTCGCCATCGAGCGGACGCGCGAGTTCCGCGGCCGTTACCACGTGCTCGGCGGGGCCATCAGCCCCATCGAGGGCGTCGGCCCGGACGACCTGCGCATCCGCGAGCTGCTCGCCCGGCTCGCGGACGGCACGGTCACCGAGCTGATCCTGGCCACCGACCCCAACCTTGAGGGAGAAGCCACCGCCACGTACCTCGCCCGCATGGTGAAGCCGATGGGGATGAAGGTCACACGTCTGGCCAGTGGCCTGCCCGTCGGCGGCGACCTTGAATATGCCGACGAGGTCACGCTCGGGCGTGCCTTCGAAGGGAGACGACTTCTCGATGTCTGACGCAACGCTGCACGACGCGAAGCGCGACCCGGACGACTTCGTCGTCTCCGTCGCGGATTCGATCGAGAGCTTCATCGTGGCCGTCGCCGAGGTGTCCCGCGGCGACGAACCCGACAGTGCCGTGCCCTTCCTGCTGCTGGAGGTCTCCCAGCTGCTCCTCACGGGCGGCCGGCTGGGCGCGCACGAGGACTTCCTCCCGGACGAGCGGTACGAGCCGGACGTCGGCCCCGAGCCGGACGTCGACGAGCTGCGCGAGCGGTTCGCGGCCATGCTCGACCCGGTGGACGTCTACTCCGAGGTCTTCGACCCCTACGTCCCGCGCAGCGCGCCCGTCGCGTCCCGGATCTCCGACGACCTCGCCGACATCATCACCGACCTGCGGCACGGCATGGCGCACTACCGCGACGGCCGCGTCAGCGAGGCCCTGTGGTGGTGGCAGTTCTCCTACCTCTCCAACTGGGGCCCCACCGCCTCCGCTTGTCTGCGCGCCCTGCAGTCGCTCGTCGCGCACGTCCGGCTCGACCAGCCGCTGGCCGAGCTCGACGGGCTCGACACGGACGCCGTCGCCGACGAGCAGCTGGCCGAGGAGGCCGGACGCGTCATGGCGGCCGAGATCGGCGGCCCGCTGGGCATGCGAGCACGGCCGCTGGGGACCTGAGGCGCGCCGCCCCCGAGGGCCGGGCGGGGCCAGTCCGGCGAGGCCGGGCGAGGCTGGCACGGCTCTGCGGGGTGAGACCGGGCGAGGCTGGCAAGGCCCTGCCGGGCGAGGCTGGCACGGCTCTGCTGGGTGAGGCCCAGCGTGGCCCGGCTCGGCCGACAAGGCCCTCCCGGCGAGGCCCGGCGCGGTCGGCACCGCTCTACCCCGCGAGGCCCGGCAAGGCTCTCCCCGCGCCGGCCGCCGCGGCTCTGCCGGCCAGGCCCAGGCCAGCCGCGCGGCTATGCGCTGCCCGGCCCGTCGGCGTCGTCCTCCGCAGCGTCGTCTTCCGCTTCCGCTTCGTCGGCGTCCTCGCGCTCCTGCCCGTCCTGCCCGTCCTGCCCGTCCTGCCTGTTCTCCCCGCCGGGCGGCGGCGTGACAGCCGCGTCCCCGGCCGCTTCCTCCTTCTCGCGGCGCTTGCGCGCGAGTTCCGCGGCCACCTTGTCCGAGTGCAGCCGCATGTCCGCTTCCGCCTTGCGGTCGAACACGGTCACCTCCAGAGCTCACGACACCTTTGCCCGGCACGGCACGGCACGGCACGGCCCGCCCGCTCCCGCCGGCGCCCTTCTGTCAGCGTCTCCGCGCCAAACCGGCCATCAACGCTCACGACGGCGTTCCCGGCGGCGTACGGACGCACACCGGGGCGCCAGGGGCGTGATCGCGCCGCCCGTACTCGTCCCGAGCGTGCACTCCCACCGCGCGCTTTGGCCGCACATCTCACGATGTGACACCGGCATGGTCGATTCCGACCGCTCGTTAGACTGAACCGACCGCATTACGTATAGCTGCGAGGAGCGCACGTGGGCCTTGTCGTGCAGAAGTACGGAGGCTCCTCCGTTGCCGATGCCGAAGGCATCAAGCGGGTCGCCAAGCGAGTCGTGGAAGCCAAGAAGAACGGCCACCAGGTGGTCGTCGTGGTTTCCGCGATGGGCGACACGACGGACGAGTTGATCGATCTCGCCGCGCAGGTTTCGCCGATCCCTGCCGGGCGCGAGTTCGACATGCTGCTGACCGCCGGAGAGCGGATCTCCATGGCTCTGCTGGCGATGGCGATCAAAAACCTCGGTCACGAGGCGCAGTCGTTCACCGGTAGCCAGGCCGGAGTCATCACCGACTCGGTCCACAACAAAGCGCGCATCATCGATGTCACGCCCGGCCGCATCCAGCAGTCGGTGGACGCGGGCAACATCGCGATCGTGGCCGGTTTCCAGGGTGTGTCCCAGGACAAGAAGGACATCACCACCCTGGGCCGCGGCGGCAGCGACACCACCGCCGTCGCGCTGGCGGCCGCGCTGGACGCCGAGGTGTGCGAGATCTACACGGACGTCGACGGTGTCTTCACCGCCGACCCGCGGGTCGTGAAGAAGGCCCGGAAGATCGAGTGGATCTCGTTCGAGGACATGCTGGAGCTGGCCGCGTCCGGCTCGAAGGTGCTCCTCCACCGCTGTGTGGAGTACGCACGCCGTTACAACATCCCGATCCACGTCCGCTCGTCCTTCTCGGGACTGAAGGGCACCTGGGTCAGCAACGAACCGCAAGGGGACCAGCCGATGGAGCAGGCGATCATCTCGGGTGTCGCGCACGACACCTCCGAGGCGAAGGTCACGGTCGTCGGGGTGCCGGACAAGCCGGGCGAGGCGGCGACGATCTTCCGTGCGATCTCCGACGCCGAGATCAACATCGACATGATCGTCCAGAACGTCTCCGCCGCTTCCACGGGCCTGACGGACATCTCCTTCACCCTGCCGAAGACCGAGGGCCGCAAGGCGATCGAGGCGCTGGAGAAGACGAAGTCCCGCGTGGGCTTCGACTCCCTGCGCTACGACGACCAGATCGCCAAGATCTCGCTGGTCGGTGCCGGGATGAAGACGAACCCGGGCGTCACGGCGACGTTCTTCGAGGCGCTGTCCAACGCCG
The DNA here is from genome assembly GCF_020328095.1 of Streptomyces sichuanensis. Classification (NCBI taxonomy): domain Bacteria; kingdom Bacillati; phylum Actinomycetota; class Actinomycetes; order Kitasatosporales; family Streptomycetaceae; genus Streptomyces; species Streptomyces sichuanensis. Next base: position 10,612 of record NZ_JAIXMK010000171.1, on the reverse strand, counting down.
GCGTGAACATCGAGCTGATCTCGACCTCCGAGATCCGCATCTCGGTCGTCACGCGCGCGGACGACGTGAACGAGGCCGTGCGGGCCGTGCACACGGCCTTCGGCCTGGACACCGACAGCGACGAGGCCGTCGTCTACGGAGGCACCGGCCGATGACGTCCGTGGGCCCGGGCGGGGCGGGCGTCGTGCGTGCGACTGCGGACGGCGCCCGCTCCACCCGGCCCACGCTGGCCGTCGTGGGGGCCACCGGCGAGGTCGGTTCGGTGATGCTGGAGATCCTCTCCCGGCACGCCGACATATGGGGCGAGATCCGGCTCGTCGCCTCCGCGCGCTCGGCAGGACGGAAGCTGACCGTCCGGGGCGAGGAGGTCGAGGTCGTCGCGCTGAGCGAGGAGGCGTTCGAGGGCGTCGCCGTCGCGATGTTCGACGTGCCGGACGACGTCGCCGCGCGCTGGGCGCCCATCGCGGTGGCCAAGGGCGCGGTGGTCGTGGACAATTCGGCGGCGTTCCGGATGGATCCGGACGTGCCGCTGGTGGTGCCCGAGGTGAACGCGCACGCGGCCCGGCTGCGGCCGCGCGGCATCATCGCGAACCCGAACTGCACGACGCTGTCGATGATCGTCGCGGTGGGCGCGCTGCACGCCGCCTTCGGGCTGACCGAGCTCGTCGTCGCCTCGTACCAGGCGGTGTCGGGCGCCGGCCGGGCGGGCGTGGACGCGCTGCGGGCGCAGTTGGCGGCCGTGGCCGGTACGGAGCTGGGCACGCGGCCCGGTGACGTGCGGCGGGCGGTCGGCGACGCGGGCCCGTTCCCGGCGCCGGTGGCGCTGAACGTGGTGCCGTGGGCAGGGTCGCTGATGGCCGACGGGTGGTCCTCGGAGGAGCTCAAGGTGCGTGCCGAGTCGCGCAAGATCCTGGGCCTGCCGGAGCTGCGGGTGAGCGCGACGTGCGTGCGCGTACCGGTGATCACGACGCACTCGCTGAGCGTGCACGCGCGGTTCGAGAACGAGGTGACCGTCGAGCGGGCGCACGAGATTCTGGCCAATGCTCCGGGAGTGGTGCTGTGCGACAGCCCCGCCGAGGGGGAGTTCCCGACTCCGGCGGACGCGGTGGGCACCGATCCGACGTGGGTGGGGCGGGTGCGGCGCTCGCTGGACGACCCGACGGCGCTGGAGCTGTTCGTCTGCGGCGACAACCTGCGCAAGGGCGCGGCCCTGAACACCGCACAGATCGCGGAAGTCGTGGCGGCGGAGCTGACTGCTCAGTAATACTTGGGACGCCCGGGGGGACGGCGGGGAGAAGCCCGGTAGGAATACGGGTGGCCGGGTGAAGGTTGTGTGATCAACTCGTTGGTCCAGACCGCTTGAATCCGCGCTCGGAGTGGGCGGACGATCGACTAGAAATGGACGGACGATCGGTCCGTCCGACCGTGCGCTCCCCGTCCCGCCGCAACCGCAGCCGGGGTGGGGAGCGTCTTTGTTGCCGTCTCTCATGACGGCACCAAAACCGGGGCATTCGGGGCATCTAGGAAGAGCTGGTACGCATGAGGGCAAAGGGCGCATCGCTTGACGAAGCGTCATCAATCGCTACCGCGGTGCCTTGCGCGTACAACCCTGACGGGGGGAAGCGTGTCCAACAGGCGTGGCAGACGTCATCAGCATCGCAACCGTCCCGAGGCGCATGGGCGCCCCGGGGCGCCCGCGTACCGCAGCACCGGGCGGCATGCCGGTGATCGCCCCCTGGCCGGCCGCCCGCCCGGCGCAGCTGCCCCCGCAGACGTCTCCCGTGGGAGGCGTGCCGACGGCCGCCGCCCCGTCCCCGACGGCGCAGTTGTCCGCCGCCGGGATGCCCACGGCGGCGCCCGCGCCGTGGGGGGGCGCTGACGAGGCGATGGCAGCGGGCACCACAGTCGACCACCTCACCGAGACCTACCGGGCCCACTACCGGTCGCTGCTCGGTCTCGCCGCCCTGCTCCTGGACGACACGGCCTCCTGCGAGGACGTGGTGCAGGAGGCGTTCATCCGGGTGCACTCCGCGCGCAACCGTGTCCGTGAACCGGAGAAGACGCTCGCCTACCTGCGGCAGACCGTCGTCAACCTGTCCCGCTCCGCGCTGCGCCGCCGCATCCTCGGGCTGAAGCTGCTGTCCAAGCCGATGCCCGACATGGCGAGCGCCGAGGAAGGGGCGTACGAACAGCTGGAGCGCGACCAATTGATCAAAGCCATGCGTGGACTGCAGCGCCGTCAGCGCGAGGTCCTCGTCCTGCGCTACTTCGCCGACATGACCGAGGCCCAGGTCGCCGAGACCCTGGGCCTCTCGCTCGGCTCGGTCAAGGCGTACGGCTCCCGCGGCATCGCGGCGCTCCGGATCGCCATGGAGGCGCCGGTATGAGTCAGCAGCACCGTGACGGTGGGGGCGAGCTGGACGAGCAGGCGCTGCGGCGGCTGCTGCACGGCGCGGTCGACGACATCGAGCCCTCCGCCGATGCGCTGGAGCACCTGCAGCGTGCGGTGCCGATGCGGCGTACCCGCCGCAGGCAGGCGGCGGTGGGCGTCGCCGCAGCAGTGATCTTCGGCGTGGCGGCCATGCCGGCGCTGATCCACGTCGCGACGACGGTGGGCACCGCCGACGACCGTCCGGCCAACGCGGCCAGCAGCCGCCAGCGCACCCACGAGCTGTCCGAGGGCCGGCGCGGCGCCGGCGGCGAGGACGACAGGGCGGGGGCCACCACCGCCGGGCCGGACGAGCGCAAGGGCGAGGACGGGCACAAGGGCGAGGAGGGCCGGCAGGACGGCAGCGCCGCGGGCCCCACGGGCTCCACGGGCGGCACGCCCCCGGCAGCCGGCCCGACGCTCGCCGCGTCCTCCCCCACCTGCGACCGCAACCAGCTCGGCAACGGCGTCGGCAGCGTCGGCGCCGCCGACAAGGACGGCCGCGTCTACGGCGCCTTCCGCGTCGTCAACGTCTCGCACTCCGTCTGCTCCGTCGCCGGGGCGGGCGTCGTGGCGGCCCAGGCACGCGGCAGCGCCGAGAGCTCACGGGTCTCCGTCGTGGACCACACCGTCGGCGACGCGGCGTCCGGGCTCCCGGACCCGTCCACCGAGCCCACCCAGGTGATCCTGCAGCCGGGCCAGGCGTACGAGATCAAGTTCGCGTGGGTCCCCTCGGCCGACGGGGGCCGCAGCGGCTGCAACCGGCCCGGCCCCACCCCGGCCCCGCAGCCCAGCCCGTCCGCGGCCGCGGGCTCCTCGGCCACCGCCACGGAGCAGCCGCCGGCCACGCAGGACGCCGCGCCGGCCAGGCCCCCGGCGAGCGTCGTCCTCAGCCACACCCCCGAGGCCGGTGAGCCGAAGGCCGCCGACACGACCATCCCGGACGCCTGCGCCGGCACGATCTACCGCACCGGCGCCCTGGCGGCACCCCCGGCGGCGTAGCGCCTCCGGCCCGGCCCGGGCGCACCCGCCGGACGGCGGCGACGGCGCTGCCCGTACCGTGGTGGTGTGTATCGGTTCCTGCTGACTCCCCGCTGGTGGGGAATCAACGTCTTCGTGGTGCTGGCCATCCCCGTGTGCCTGTTCATGGGCAGCTGGCAGCTCAGCCGCTTCGAAACGCGCGTGGACACGCACCGCGACCGGCAGACCCAGGCCGACGAGGCCCGGGCGGCCGACGCCGCGCCCCTGAACCGGCTGCTGCCCGTGAGCACCGAGACCTCCGGCCGCCGCGCCGCCGCGACCGGGCGCTACGACACCGAGCACCAGCTGCTCGTCCCCGACCGCGACCTGGACTCCCGCAAGGGCTTCTACGTCCTCACCATGCTGCGCACCGACGGCGGCAAGGCCCTGCCGGTCGTACGCGGCTGGCTGCCCGGCGACGCCGGCTCCCGGGACGACACCGCGAAGATCCCTGCCCCGCCGGCCGGCGAGGTCACCGTGACGGGAGCGCTCCAGGCGTCGGAGAGCCCGTCGTCCAAGGGCGTACGGACCTCCGGCGGCCTGCCGCAGGGCCAGCTCGGCGTGATCAGCGCCGCCTCGCTGGTCAACCTCGTGCCGTACGGGGTGTACGACGCGTGGATCACCGTGTCCGAGGCGGCCGCCCCGCTGACCGCGGTGCCTCCGGCCGCCGCTCCGAACAGCGGCCTGGACCTCAAGGCGTTCCAGAACCTCGGCTACACCGGCGAGTGGTTCGTCTTCGCGGGCTTCGTGCTCTTCATGTGGTTCCGGCTGTACCGCCGTGAGGTGGAGGCGGCGCGGGACCTGGCCCTGGGCCTCGCCCCCGGCCCGTCGGACGAGGACCGGGGCGGGCCGGAGGGACCGGGCGGTCCCGCCGGCCCCAACGGGCCTAGCGGCGCGGACGGCCCAGATGGCGCTCGACGAAATCGATCTCAAGCCGAAGCTGTTTGATCCGCTCCTCCATCACCAGCGAGCCGTGCCCCGCGTCGTAGCGGTACACCTCGTGCGGATGGCCGCGCCCGGCCAGGCGCTCCACGTAGTTCTCCACCTGGCGTATCGGGCAGCGCGGGTCGTTCATCCCGGCGGAGATGTGCACCGGGGCCCGCACCCGGTCGACGTACGTCAGCGGTGACGACGCCGCGAAGCGCTCCGGCACCTCCTCCGGCGTGCCGCCGAGCAGGGTCCGGTCCAGCGCCTTCAGCGCCTCCATCTCGTCGTGGTAGGCCGTGACGTAGTCCGCGACCGGCACCGCGGCCAGCCCCAGCGCCCACGCCTCGGGCTGCGTGCCCAGGCCGAGCAGCGTCAGGTAGCCGCCCCACGAGCCGCCGGCCAGCACGAGCCTCTCCGGGTCGGCGAGCCCCGAGGCCACGACGTGCTCGCGCACCGCCGCGATGTCCTCCAGCTCGATGAGGCCGACGCGGTGCTTGAGCGCGTCCGTCCAGGCGCGCCCGTATCCCGTGGAGCCGCGGTAGTTGACGCGGACGACCGCGAAACCGTGGTCCACCCAGGCCGCCGGCTCGGCGGCGAACGCATCGCTGTCGTGCCAGGTCGGGCCGCCGTGGATGTCGAAGACCGTCGGGAAGGGACCCTCGCCGGCGGGCGTCTGCACCAGCGCGTGGATCCTGCCGCCGGGCCCGTCGACCCAGAGATCGGAGACGGGCACGGAGTCGGGGGCCCGCTCGATGCCGTGCGGGACGGCGGGGGCCGTCAGGACGACGTGCCCGGCCGTCGAGCGCACGACGGGCGCCTTGGCAGCGGAGGACCACAGGAACTCGACCGTCCCGTCCGGCCGGGGCAGCGCCCCCGAGACCGTACCGGCCGGGGTCTCCAGGCGGGTCAGCCCGCCGTCGGCCAGCTCGTACCGCCACAGCTCGCTGCGCGCGTGGTGACTGTGGTCAATCAGCAGCGCCGTGCCGTCGGGGAACCAGGCCGCGTCGAGGTCGCCCGGCAGGTCGACGGCCAGCGCCGTCTCCTCCCCGGTGACCGCGTCCCAGAGCATCGGCTCCCAGCGGCCGCGCCGCTGGTGCCCGACGAGCAGCCGCGAATCCCCCTCGACGGGGGAGAACCCCATCGCGGCCAGCCCCAGCTCCTCCGTGCCGCCCCGGGTGTCGTCCAGCTCGCCGACGGGCGTGCCGTCCGTCCGGACGACCCGGATCGCCGCGTGCATGGCGTCGCCGTGCTCGGTGTGCTCGATCGCGATCAGCGAGCAGTCGTGGGAGAGACCGCCCACGCCGGCCGACTGCTGGTGCCGGTAGACCTCGACGGTCCCACCACCGGGGCGCACGACGTGCACGGTCGAGCCGCCCTCGTCCGTGGACCGCCCGATGACCGCCGTCCCGTCCCGGCCCAGCGCCAGCCCGTCCGGATACGAGGGCTCAAGCTCCGGCGCCGCCGGCTCGTCCGCCCCGCCGTGGAACGGCTGCCGCACCCACACGCCGAACTCGTCGCCGTCGGTGTCGGAGAACCACCAGATCCACTCCCCGTCCGGCGACAGCACCCCGCCCGTCGTCCCGTTGGGCCGGTCCGTGACCTGCCGCTGCCGGCCCGTGGCCCGGTCCCAGGCGTACAGCTCGTAGGTCCCCGTCGCGTTGGACGTGAACAGCGCCCGGTCCGGAGCCCCCTTGGCCCACCGCGGCAACCCGACCCGAGGCGCCCGGAACCGCTGCTCCCACACCGGCATACCCCCCACACCGACCGCCTCCCCCTGCAGGAACCCGTTGCTCTCAGCCATGCCCCCATTCTGCGCCGGGCCACTGACAATTCGGCGGGCGGCTTCGCAGCCTGCAGACTTGTGCTGCCGATCGGCGCCTCATGACGGCGGCAACCGGTCGGCGCTGACCGACGACCAGGAGGGGGAAGAGATGGACGCGAAGGGCATCCAGAAGGCGATCGAGGAGTTCTGGTTCACGCGCGGAAACCAGAAGGGGAAGCTGGCGGACGGAGGGGCGGCCGGCGGAGAGGCCCGCGCCAATGGCCATATGAAGACCCTTGAGACCCTGGTGAAGCAGGCGTTCCTTGACTGCGGCATCCCCGAGGACTGCATTCACACCGGACGGCCCTACCTGCCCGGGTACTACCGGGTGCGGAAGCAGTGGGACCTCGTGGTGATCTACAAGGGCGCCCTCGTCGCGGCCTTCGAATTCAAATCCCAGGTCGGCAGCGTGGGAAAGAACTTCGGTAACCGCTTCGAGGAGGCGCTCGGCAGCGCGACCGACCTGGACGCCGCTCAGAAGCAGAACAGCTCCTTCGGCGACGTGCCACCGTGGCTGGGCTACGTCTTCGTCCTCCAGGAAACGGACGAGACCGAGACGGAAGGGCGCGCCACGAACGCACTGTTCCCGACGGACCCTGCCTTCGAGGGTCTCTCCTACAGCCAGCGCTACCAGGAGATGCTGCGACGCTTCATCGGCGAAGGCGTCTACCAGGGCGGCTGGTTCGTCACCACCCAGCGGAACGACGACGGGAGCGTCACCTACGGCGAGCCCTTGGCGACGGCCACCGGACAGACGCTTCGGGTGGCGATCGAGGGGCGGGTCAAGTTGGTGAAGGCAATGCTGGGCGACTAGCCCGGCAGCGGGACTAGTCCGGCAACGCGGTGAGCCCGTAGACGCGCAAGGCCGCCGCGGTGGCGGCCTTCACGTCACGGCGGTCGAAGGCCTGGGCCAGGGCTTCCCTGTCGCTCTCGTCGATCGATCCGGGGTCCGGGACGCGGATCTTACGAAGGTACTGCGCCTGGAAGCGAAGGGTGCCCCCGCGCATCTTGACCGCATAGGCGTCCACGAATGCCTCCGCCACCTTGGACAGCAGCAGGCCGCCGAGCACGCGCATGTCCCAGGCGTCGGAGACGATGAAGTACAGGTTGTGGTGCGGATACAAACCGCCTTCGTCGAGCACCGGATGGATCCGGAGCTTCATGTCCGGAAACAGAAGCTTCTGCCTGCGCGTGAGCCGGTGGTCGACCTTGTCGATGGTCTTGTACCAGCGCTGGGGCTGCTTGACCGCGACGTAGCGCTTTCGCAGTGCCTCGCCGTGCTTCTCGAAGTGGCGGGCGAGCCGGGGGTACTCAGCGAGATCGACCAGCTGGCCGTCTGCCGTCCAGGGGTTGACGAGGTACGTGCCGGTCCAGTCCAGTGTGCCGCTGGTGGTGTCACGGACCATGGCCATGGGCAGGAGGCGGTCATCCTCGACCAGGTTCTCGTCCTGGGTGAGGAAGACCTTGTCGGCACCGGTGGCGATGCCGATTCCGACGCGCGTCCCCGTCCCGATGTCCTCCAGCGGCCGGAAGCGCTCGGTGAGGTCGTCCAGGACCGCCAGCCTCGCAGGCGAAGCGGCAGGCCAGGAGTCCTCCCCGGGGAACCAGTGCGGCATGCGGGCAGCCTGGTACGCGTCCGTCGCGGCCGACGCCGGGCCGTCGGCCGCGTACCAGGCGGCGAAGTCGCGGGCTTGCTCGGCGCCGAACGAGCGAGTGGTGTCCGCGGCGACGGCCACGCCCTGCCGCCGGTTCGAGATCACCGTGATCGCCGGATACGCCGAGACCTGCTCGTCGAACGCGTCGACCTCGTGCATCACCAGGGCTAGATCCATGCTGAAGTCGCTGGTCACCAGGTGCCGCAGTCGGCGGCCGTACTGGTTGCGCATCCAGCGGTCCGCGCAGATGAAGCCCAGCTGCCCGCCGGGAGTGAGGCTCCTCAGGGCGACTTCGTAGAAGCCGACGTAGATGTCCGCACGGCCACCCATCGTGGAGCAGGCGTCACGGTACGCGGCCATCCGGTCGTCGGGAACGTCTTCGAGGCGAATGTAGGGAGGGTTGCCGACCACATAGTCGGCGCGGTGCTCCGCGTCCGTCTGGAGGAGGTAGTCGCCCTGCCTCACCCAGGCGGTGGCCACGCGCCCGGCGTCTCTCTGCGCCCAGCCGTCGTCCTGGAGCGTCCGCCGGACCAGCGCCCGGCTCAGCTCCACATTGTGGTCCAGGAGGTCGAAGGCCCGGACGGCGTCGACCGCATCCGTGACGGGCCGGCCGTGAAGCCGGCACGACGCGCTGATCCTGGAGGCAACCACGCCGAGAAACGCCCCGGCGCCGCAGGCCGGCTCGACGAGCTTCAGATCGCAGAGGTCCCTGTCGGGGCTGTAGCCGAGGAGATCGAGGATGAGCTCCACGACCCAGGCCCGGGTGAACACCTCGCCGTTCTCCACGGCCTCCTGCAGAGATGCAGGAAGGGAGAAGTCGTCGGTGCCGAACAGCGCGATAGTTGCCACCTCAGGACAGTACCGCCCCGGTCTCCATGACCTTCTCGTTCATCCACAGTGCGTAATCGGATGATCGCAGGAGTCGAGGAGGGTCCTGCCCGGGTGTGCTGCGCGTCGTGCGCTCGGCCGCGCGAGGGGATCTCGGAGATATCCCGACGGGGCGTCAGCTGGCGCCCGGAAGTGCTTCGCGGGGAGTCATGAAGAAAAGCCCCGGAAACGAGTCAGAGCCTTGATCCACTCAGTGGATCAAGGCTCTGACCTGGTGCAACCAAGTCGGGGTGGCGGGATTTGAACCCACGACCTCTTCGTCCCGAACGAAGCGCGCTGCCAAGCTGCGCTACACCCCGCTGCAACGAGCTCTACTTTAGCGGAATCGGGCCCGGAGGCGAAATCCGGTTCTCGGGGAGGTGCAGGTGGGGGCCCGCGCGGGGGTCAGTCGCGGGGGACGAGGGTGAGGAGGGTGGCCTCCGGGGGGCAGGCGAAGCGGACCGGGGTGTAGCGGTTGGTGCCGCAGCCCGCGGAGACGTGGAGGTAGGACCGGTGGCCCTCGGCCTCGTGGGTGGAGAGGCCCTTCACGCGCCGGGTGTCGATGTCGCAGTTCGTGACGAGCGCGCCGTAGAACGGGATGCACAGCTGTCCGCCGTGCGTGTGCCCGGCCAGGATCAGCGGGTACCGGTCGGCCGTGAAGGCGTCCAGCACCCGCAGGTACGGGGCGTGGACGACCGCCATCGAGAAGTCGGCGCCCTCCTGCGGGCCGCCCGTCACGTGCTCGTACCGGTCGCGCTTGATGTGCGGGTCGTCCAGGCCCGTGAGCGCGATCTCCATGCCGTCGATCTTGAGCGAGCCGCGGGTGTTCGTCAGATTGACCCAGCCCGCCGTGTCGAAGCCGTCGCGCAGCTCCTCCCACGGGTTGTGGATCACGCCGACGGCCGGGGCGTTGCCGTTCAGGCCGTGCCGCCCGGTGGCCTTCTCGATCAGGTAGCGGGCGGGGTTGCGCAGCTTGGGGCCGTAGTAGTCGTTCGAGCCGAAGACGTACGCGCCGGGGAAGCGCATCAGCGGGCCGAGCGCGTCGAGCGTCTCGGGCACGCCCTCCGGGTCGGAGAGGTTGTCGCCGGTGTTGATCACGAAGTCCGGGCGGAGCCCGGCCAGCGACTGCAGCCAGCGCTGCTTCTTGCGCTGCCCGCCGACCATGTGGATGTCGGAGACCTGGAGCACCCGCAGCGGCCGCATGCCCCGCGGCAGCACGGGCACGGTGACCCGTCGCAGCCGGAAGGAACGGACTTCGAAGCCGGCGGCGTAGGCGAGGCCCGCCGCGCCGACCGCTGTGATTCCCAGGGGTACTCCGTATCGCGCACGCATGGTGCCCATCGTCGCAGACCCGGGTGGGTGCGGCGTCACGGGCCGGGGGCAGTAAGGGAGTTACGGCCGCGGGCGCGCGGCCGGGCGGCCGGGGGGCGTTAATTCGCGGCGTGCGCGGGGGCGGGATGCGAAGATTGCGGCATGACCACGCTGAAGTCCAGGCTCCACGACGACCTCACGACCGCCATCAAGGCGCGCGACGAGCTGCGCTCCTCCACGCTCCGCCTCACCCTGTCCGCCATCGCCTACGAGGAGACCGCGGGCAAGGCCGCCCGTGAGCTCTCGGACGACGAGGTGCTGAAGGTGATCACCCGCGAGGCGAAGAAGCGCCGGGAGGCCGCCGACGCGTTCGACAAGGGCGGCCGGGCCGAGTCCGCCGAGCGTGAGCGGGCCGAGGGCGAGATCCTCGCCGACTACCTGCCCAAGCAGCTGTCGGACGACGAGCTCGCGACGATCGTCGCGGACGCGGTGGCGGAGGCGAAGGCGGGCGGCGCCGAGGGGCCGCGTGCCATGGGCGCCGTCATGAAGATCGTGAACCCGAAGGTGGCCGCCCTCGGCGCG
>NZ_JAIXMK010000170.1:0-247 GCF_020328095.1 Streptomyces sichuanensis | reverse complement strand
CGTCATGAAGATCGTGAACCCGAAGGTGGCCGGCCGCGCCGAGGGCGGCCGCGTCGCCGCCGAGGTCAAGCGCCTGCTCGCCGGCTGAGGCGCGGCGAGGTCGAGCGCCTGCCCGCACCGGCTGAGGCGACGGGCCTGCCGCCCACCGCCCAGGCCGGACCGCGCGGCTGCCGGTGCGGGGCGGCGGCCGCCTCGGCGCGTGTCGGCTGGGGCCTACGCGCCCGCCGTGGCGGCTGGGGCCTGCGCG
>NZ_JAIXMK010000017.1:0-474 GCF_020328095.1 Streptomyces sichuanensis | reverse complement strand
CCGAGTCGAAGATCGTGGAGACCCTCATCGACGAAGCCATGAAGCTCGCCGGGCAGATGGAGGCGGAAGGCGCCCTCTCCGGGCCGCCCGCCGTCACCGTGCTCTGACCGGCGGAGTCCGACAACGAGCCCGCAAGGGCGGGCCGACGAAGGAGGAGGGGGCCGGCATGTCGTTGCTGGAGAACATCCGCAGTCCGCGCGACCTGAAGGCACTGGACGGCGAGGAGCTGACCGAACTCGCCGAGGAGATCCGCCACTTCCTGGTGCACGCGGTGGCCAGGACCGGCGGGCACCTCGGACCGAACCTCGGCGTGGTGGAGCTGACCATCGCCCTGCACCGCGCCTTCGACTCGCCCTCGGACCGTATCCTGTGGGACACCGGCCACCAGAGTTACGTCCACAAACTGCTCACCGGCCGCCAGGACTTCTCCAAGCTGCGCGGCAAGGGCGGCCTGTCCGGCTACCCCTCGCGCGA
>NZ_JAIXMK010000169.1:0-15526 GCF_020328095.1 Streptomyces sichuanensis | reverse complement strand
CGCAGGACGCGCCGGAGAAGAAGACCCTGCGGCTCACCCGCGGCCGGCTCGTGGCCGGCGCCGCCGCCGTGGCCCTCCTCGCCGGCGCGCTCGGCGCGGGCGTCGGCGTCCACCTGGAGCGCGACGGCGGCCCCTCGCACCGGGTCACGCTGCCGCAGTCGGCGCCCGGCAGGACCGACCGCGCCGCCGGCAGCATCGCGGGCATCGCCGCCCGCGCCCTGCCCGGCGTCGTGACGATCCACGTCCGCGGCGGCGGCGACCAGGGCACCGGCACCGGCTTCGTCCTGGACGACAAGGGCCACATCCTCACCAACAACCACGTCGTGCAGTCCGCCGGCGCCGGCGGCTCCATATCCGTGACCTTCAACAGTGGCCAGACCGCCAAGGCCACCCTCGTCGGCCGCGACGGCGGCTACGACCTGGCCGTCATCAAGGTCACCGGCGTCTCCGGCCTCAGCCCGCTGCCGCTCGGCAACTCCGACTCCGTGCGCGTGGGCGACTCCGTCGTCGCCATCGGCGCGCCCTTCGACCTGGCCGGCACGGTCACCACCGGCATCATCAGCGCCAAGGAACGGCCGATCACCGCGGGCGGCAAGAAGCAGGACGGCAGCGACGTCAGCTACGTGGACGCCCTGCAGACCGACGCCCCCATCAACCCCGGCAACTCCGGCGGCCCCCTGGTGGACTCCCAGGCCCGCGTCATCGGCATCAACAGCGCCATCCGCTCGGCCGGCGGTGACCCCGAGGGCGGCGGCCAGGGCGGCAGCATCGGCCTGGGCTTCGCGATACCGGTCAACCAGGCGAAGCGGGTCGCCGAGGAGCTGATCAACACCGGCCGGGCCACCCACCCGGTCATCGGCGTCTCCCTCGACATGGCCTATGCGGGCGACGGCGCCCGGGTGAACACCGACAGCTCCAAGGCCGAGGGCGTCTCCCGCGGCGGGCCCGCCGACAAGGCGGGCATCCAGCCCAAGGATGTGATCAAGAAGGTGGACGACGTCCCCGTCCACAGTGGCCAGGAGCTGATCGTCAAGATCCGTAGTCACCGTCCCGGTGACACGCTCCGGCTGACCGTCGAGCGCGACGGCCAGGAACGGACCGTGCAGCTGACCCTCGGCTCGGCCAGCACCCGCTGAGCCTTCGCCCGGCGGCCACCGGGGTGTCTCCCATGGTTCCCGCCGGGGCAGGTACCGTGATAGACGGCCCGGACCCGGGCACCGACGCCCCAAGGAGCTGTGCAACGTGCTCGACATAGGACCTCTTGAGCTGGTCGCGCTCGTTGTCCTCGCCGTGCTCATCTTCGGCCCCGACAAGCTGCCGAAGATGATCCAGGACGTGTCGCGCACGCTGCGCCGGATCCGGCAGTTCTCCGAGAACGCCAAGGAGGACATCCGCTCCGAGCTCGGCCCCGAGTTCAAGGACTTCGAGTTCGAGGACCTCAACCCGAAGACCTTCGTCCGCAAGCACGTGCTGGAGAAGGACGAGCTCGGGCTCAAGGAGATCCGCAACGGCTTCGACTTCAAGGCCGAGATGGCCGACGTCACCGACGCGGTGCACGGCCGCTCCGGTGACGCGGCGGCGCAGACGCCGCCCCCCGCCGCCGGCTCCGGCACCCCCGACCTGCTGAAAAAGGGCGAGAGCCCGCAGCCCGGCGGCCATCCGCCGTTCGACGCCGACGCCACCTGAGCCCGCGTATGCGGGGCCCTGTTGACGGGGGTGGCTATCCTCCCTTTGTTTGGGGTGCAGCCGCCCGCGGGGCAGGCGCGCCCGGACGACGGGGCAACGAGGAGGCGCCGCGCAGATGGAGACGACGAGCCGGGTAGAGGCGCAGGGGGTCGGCGGGGCCGACGGGTCCGCCGAGGACGCGCAAGGAGGGCCTCAGGGCGGGCCCGGGACCCGGCGCTCGGTCGACGGCTATCTCCTGGCGTCGTTCCCCTGGTACGGCCTGGACGAGGCGTACACCGGGCCGCGCTGGCTGATGCAGGTCGGCGCCGCGGCCGACGGCACCGTGGAGCACGGCTCCACCGGCCACGGCGCGGAACCCTCGCTGCGGATGGGCCGCATCGAGCACGACACGGGCACCCAGCGCTTCGCGGTCGTGGTGACCGTGGCCAGCCGCCCGGTGCGGCGCAGCGCCGACGGCACGGGCGTCCTGGAGGCCACCTCGGTGTCCTCGGCGGCCTGGCTGGCCGGCTCGGGCCTGCTGGCCTGCACCTGGCCCGCCCAGATGGAGCGCGCGCTGCGCCAGGACTGGCTGGACCAGCAGACGGCCCTGGCCTGGGAGCTGGCCGACCGGCTCGACGAGGCGCCCTGGTCGACGCTGTCGCTGCCGGTGGACGGCGTGCCGACCGACTTCCGCTACCGCGAGTCCGAGTACGGCTGGGTGCTGGCCGGCTCCGCCGAGGGAGGAGTCCACGTGGGCGCGTACGGGCGGGGGATGAGCGCCTATGGGATGGGCTTCTCGGTGATCAAGGACATCGCCGCGTACGAGCACTGACCGCCCCGCACCCCGGGGCACGCGTAAGGGGCGGCCTCCATGGAGACCGCCCCTTACCCACGGTGTGCGTCCTGTGCGTCCCGGACGCTCAGAACTTGTTGCGCGGCGTGATGCCGAGCGACATGCCGGACAGGCCGCGCTGGCGGCCGCCGAGCTTGCCGGCGATGGCGCGCAGCGCGCTGCCCGCCGGGGACTCCGGATCGGTCAGCACGACGGGCTTGCCCTCGTCGCCGCCCTCGCGCAGCCGGACGTCGATCGGGATCGAGCCCAGCACCGGCACGTTCGTGCCCGTGGTGCGCGTCAGGCCGTCGGCGACGAGCTGGCCACCGCCCGTGCCGAAGACGTCGACCATCTCGTCGCAGTGCGGGCACGGCAGCCCGGACATGTTCTCCACGACGCCGACGATCTTCTGGTGCGTCTGCACGGCGATCGAACCGGCCCGCTCGGCGACCTCGGCCGCGGCCTGCTGAGGGGTGGTCACGACGAGGATCTCGGCGTTCGGCACCAGCTGCGCCACGGAGATCGCGATGTCACCGGTGCCCGGCGGCAGGTCGAGCAGCAGCACGTCCAGGTCGCCCCAGTAGACGTCCGCCAGGAACTGCTGCAGCGCGCGGTGGAGCATCGGGCCGCGCCAGACCACCGGTGCGTTGCCCGGGGTGAACATGCCGATGGAGATGACCTTCACGCCGTTCGCCGACGGCGGCATGATCATGTTCTCGACCTGGGTGGGCTTGCCGTCCGCACCCAGCATGCGCGGCACGGAGTGGCCGTAGATGTCCGCGTCGACGACGCCGACCTTCAGGCCGTCGGCCGCCATGGCCGCGGCCAGGTTGACCGTCACCGAGGACTTGCCGACGCCGCCCTTGCCGGAGGCGACGGCGTAGACGCGGGTGAGCGAGCCCGGCTTGGCGAAGGGCACCTCGCGCTCGGCCTGGCCGCCGCGCAGGGAGGCCGCCAGCTCCCGCCGCTGCTCGTCGCTCATCACGTCCAGCTCGACGGTGACGCCCGTGACGCCCTCGACGCGCGAGACGGCCTCGCTCACCCGGCTGATGATCGTCTCGCGCATGGGGCAGCCGGACACCGTCAGGTAGACGGCCACCGCGACCGAACCGTCCGCCGCGATCTCCACCGATTTGACCATCCCCAGGTCGGTGATGGGTCGCTGGATCTCGGGGTCGTTGACCGTCGCGAGCGCGTCGCGGATCGCGTCCTCGCCCGGAGACGTTCCGTTCGTATCGGTAGCCATAGGGACGATGGTACGGCGCGGGAGGGGGCCTCCGGAAAGGCCCGTCAGCGGTCGCGTTCCTCACTCTCCTCCGGGAATACGCGGCGCTGTTCCAGCTCCTTGACCAGCTCCTGGAACTCCGAGCGGATCCAGTCGCGCGTCGCGACCTCGCCCAGGCCCATGCGCAGCGCCGCGATCTCCCGCGTGAGGTACTCGGTGTCCGCGATGGACCGCTCGTTCTGCTTGCGGTCCTGTTCGAGGTTGACGCGGTCGCGGTCGTCCTGCCGGTTCTGCGCCAGCAGGATCAGCGGGGCCGCGTACGACGCCTGCAGCGACAGCATCAGGGTCAGGAAGATGAACGGGTACCGGTCGAACCGCAGGTGCCCGGGGACGGTGGTGTTCCACACCACCCACAGGATGATGACGACCGTCATCCAGACGATGAACCGTCCGGTGCCGAGGAACCGCGCGATGCGCTCCGAGGTACGGCCGAACGCCTCCGGGTCGTACTCCGGCAGCCAGCCGCGCCGCTTCACCCGGGGCAGGTCCAGACGGACCCGGGGCGGGCCGTGCGGCCGCTCGTGCGGGGCCGGCCGCTCCCGCACCTCTCCGCGCTCGTGCCGCTCAGGGCTCATCGGCGGCCTCCGGCAGCACGCTCATGCCGAGCGCGCCCAGGTGCAGCTCGGTCTCCCGCCAGTCGTCGGGCAGCAGGTGGTCGAGGACGTCGTCGACGGTCACCGCGCCCAGCAGGGAGCCGCTCGCGTCGACGACGGGCACGGACACCAGGTTGTACGTGGCCAGGTAGCTGGTCACGGCGGGCAGCGGGGTGTGCGGCGGCAGCGGCCGCAGATCGGTGTCGGTGAGCGAGCCGACGAGCGTGAACGGCGGGTCGCGCAGGAGCCGCTGGAAGTGCACCGTGCCCAAGTACTTGCCCGTCGGTGTCTCGTCGGGCGGCCGGCAGACGTAGACCTGGGCGGCGAGGGCGGGGGAGAGGTCGGGGTTGCGGACGCGGGCCAGGGCGTCGGCGACGGTCGCGTCCGGGCGCAGCACGATCGGCTCGGTGGTCATCAGGCCGCCCGCGGTGCGCTCCTCGTAGGCCATGAGGCGGCGCACGTCGGCCGCGTCGTCCGGCTGCATGAGGGTCAGCAGCCGCTCCTTCTCCTCCTCGGGCAGCTCGGAGAGGAGGTCGGCGGCGTCGTCGGGGTCCATGGCCTCCAGCACGTCGGCGGCGCGCTCCTCCTTGAGCTTGCCGAGGATCTCGATCTGGTCGTCCTCCGGCAGCTCCTCCAGCACGTCCGCGAGCCGGTCGTCGTCCAGGGCGGCCGCGACCTCGGCCCGCCGCTTGGGGGAGAGGTGGTGCAGGACGTTGGCGAGGTCGGCGGGGCGCAGCCGCTCGAAGGTCGCCAGGAGGTTCTCGGCGCCCTGCCCGTGCTCCTCCAGCGAGAAGCCGGTCACGGCCGACCACTCCACGGTCAGGGTCTCGCCCTTGCGGCGCAGCGCCCCGCCCTTGCCGCGGCGCACGAAGACCTTGTCGATCTCCCAGTCGCGGCGGGCCGGCAGCTGGGTGAGCGACACGTCGAGGACGGTGACCTCGGCCTCCGCGCCCTCCACGCCGACCAGGCGCACCCGGCGGTCCAGGAGCTCGCCGAGGACCAGCGTCTCCGTCGGGCGCTGCTCGAAGCGCCGCATGTTGACCACGCCCGTGGTGATGACCTGGCCGGACTCCACGCCGGTGACGCGCGTCATGGGGATGAAGACCCGGCGCCGGCTGACGACCTCCACGACCAGCCCCAGCACCCGCGGCGGCCGGCCGCCGACGCGCAGCATCGCCACGACGTCGCGCACGCGGCCCACCTGGTCGCCGTTGGGGTCGAACACGGCGACACCCGAGAGGTGCGAGACGAAGACCCGGGGGGCGCCTGCTGCCACGGCCGCGCACCTCCTTGCTGGTCCTTGCTCGCTCGTTCTTGCTCGCAGGATGTCCGGTTCAGGCTAACGTGACCGGCTTCGTCGGGCGCGGGAGAGACGGCCGTACGGACTCTCCACGAGCTCTGTACGGAATCAGGACGGACTCCCGGCTTCCGCTCGCCACCGGCACGGGTACGCTGCCGCCTGTCCCACCGGTAACAGGAGGCAGGAGCAGAGGTGCGAACCCGTAACGCGGCCCTCGTGGGGGCGCTGTGCACCGTCCTGTCGGCGGTGCTCACCGCCTGTGGCGGCAGCGAGGACCCCGATGCGGGGACCAACGGCGTCGGCAAGCTCGAAGCCCCCGCCATCCAGGACAAGGCCCGCGCCGCCGCCCAGGGCGCGGAAACCGTCCACCTGTCCGGGAACGTCGTCAGCCAGGGCCGCACGTACCGCCTCGACATGCGCCTGAAGAAGAACGGCGGAACGGGCCGGGTCTCCCTCTCCGACGCCAGCACCTTCGAACTGCTGCGGGTGGGCGACGACCTCTACCTCAAGGCCCCGGCGGGCTTCTGGGCCCGGGGCGCCGCGACGGCCCCCTCGGCCGCTCCCTCGGCGACGGGCAAGGGGGACGCGGCGGCCGCCGCCGGCAAGCTCGACGACAAGTACGTCAAGGTGCCGGCCGACGACCCCTCGTACCAGCAGCTCAAGGGCTTCACCGACAAGAACGTGCTCCTCGACGGCCTCATCGGGCTGCACGGCACGCTCGCCCGCGGCGAGCACGGCACGGTCGGCGGCGTCCGCACCATCCGCGTCACCGGCGCGGGCGGCAGCGGCGGCACGCTGGACGTCTCCCTCGCCGGCACCCCCTACCCGCTGCGCGTCCAGCGCGCGGGGGGCGGCGGCCAGCTGGAGCTCGACGGCTGGGGCAAGGACTTCGCCCTCGCCGTCCCCGCCAAGGAGCAGACGGTCGACTACGGCAAGCAGCTGCACATCCCGAGCGGGGGCCAGGGCGTCCCCGTGAAGTAGCGCCGCACACCCGCGGGCCGTGGGCGGGGCGCAGGCCGGCGGTAGCCGGAGGCGCGTCCCCCGGGCCCGGGCGGGACCCGCGGACAGGCTTCCGGGCCCCGGAGCGATGCGGGGTTACGCCTGGCGGGCCTTGCGGCCGCGGCGGAGCAGGCGCGGCAGGGCGGCCGGCATCGGGTGGCGCGTCGTCGCCGGGGTCGGCAGGGGGACGGCCGCCAGCGAGTCCGAGGGCAGGTCCGCCGACGTGCCCGTCGGCGCCAGGCGCAGCACCCGGCACTCCCGGGCCCAGCGCTCCTCCAGCCGCTCCGCGTCCGGTGCGTTCAGCCGCTTGCCCTTGAGCTCGGCCACCGCCGCCGTCCACGCCTCGCCGTGCGGCACGAGCTCGCTCACGGACGCGGTCCAGGCGACGAGCCGGCCGCCCTTGTCCTTGCTGCGGACCGTGACGGTCGCCGTCGCGCCGTCCGCGAGGGCCAGCGCGTCCACCGGCTGCTCGCCCGGGCCGCCGACGACGTGAGCGGCGCCCTCGTGCCAGACGTGCCACAGCGCGCGGCTGGGTCCGGCCGGACCCTGCACCCAGATGAGCCCCGACTTCTTCGTGGCCTCTTCGATCAACGCCTGCGTCATCGTCATGGGGCCTACCTTATGCGCGCGGCCTAGGCTGGTCGCGTGAGTGCTGCCCCCGCCCGTCGCGACGCGAGACCGGCCCCCGCCCGGCCCGCCGGTCCCGAGAACGCCGCCGCCCCCGTGTCCGTCCGCACCGAACTGCTCCTCCTCGCGACGGCCATCGCCGGAGTGTCCCTGTCCGCGCCACTCATCGCCGCGACCGCCGCCCCGGCCCTCGCCATCGCCTTCTGGCGCAACGCCATGGCCGTCGGTGCCCTCACCCCGCTCGCCCTGCTGCGCCACCGCGCCGAGCTGCGCGGCATGGGCCGCCGGGCACTGCTCCTCGCCGTCGCCGCCGGGGCGCTGCTCGCCCTGCACTTCGCGGTGTGGCTGCCGAGCCTTCAGATGACCTCCGTGGCCTCCTCGACCGCGCTGGTCACCACCACGCCCATCTGGACCACGCTGCTGCTGCGTCTGCGCGGCCACCGCCCGCCCGCGCTCGTCTGGGCCGGCACCGGGCTCGCCTTCCTCGGTGTGGTGATCCTCACCGGCGTGGACCTCTCGATGTCCGCGCGCGCCCTCGCCGGCGACGCCCTCGCCCTGGCGGGCGGCATGGCCGCGGCCGGGTACGTGCTGCTGGGCGCGGAGGTGCGCCGCACGGTGGGCACGCTCGCGTACACGTACGTCTGTTACGCCACCACGACCGTGCTGCTCCTCGCCGCCTGCCTGGCCGGCGGCGTCCGGCTCGGCGGCTACAGCGGGGAGACCTGGCTCAAGCTCGCCCTGCTGACCGTCGCCGCGCAGCTGCTCGGCCACTCGTTGATCAACAGGGTGGTCAAGGGGCTCGGCCCGTCCGTCACCTCGACGGCGATCCTGCTGGAGACGCCGGGCGCGGCCCTGATCGCGGCCGTGTGGCTGGGCCAGCAGCCGCCGGCGGTGGCCTACCCCGCCCTCGCGGTGATCATGGCGGGCCTGACCCTGGTGATCATGGGTGACCGCCGCAAGGAGAGCGCCCTGCCGGAGAGCGGCGTCTAGGACCTCTCCGGCAGCCGGGCCCGGCCCCTCAGAGCCAGCCGTTGCGCTTGAAGCCGCGGTGGATCGTCACACAGATGGCGACCGTGACGACCATGACCGCCGGATAGCCGTACTTCCAGTGCAGCTCCGGCATGTGGTCGAAGTTCATGCCATAGATCCCGGCGATCATCGTGGGCACGGCGAAGATGGCCGCCCAGGACGTGATCTTGCGCATGTCCTCGTTCTGGGCGACGGACGCCTGCGCGAGGTTGGCCTGGAGGATGGAGTTGAGCAGGTCGTCGAAGGAGACCACCTGCTCGTGCACGCGCACGAGGTGGTCGGCGACGTCGCGGAAGTACTTCTGGACGTCCGGCTCGACCAGCCGCATCGGCCGCTCGCTCAGCAGCTGCATCGGCCGTATGAGCGGCGTGACCGCCCGCTTGAATTCGAGCACTTCCCGCTTGAGCTGGTAGATGCGGCCCGCGTCGCCGCCGCGCCGGCTGCCCTTGCCGGGGTCGGAGAAGACGTCGATCTCGACCTCGTCGATGTCGTCCTGGACGGCGTCGGCCACGGCTATGTAGCCGTCGACGACCTGGTCGGCGATGGCGTGCAGGACGGCCGAGGGGCCGCGGCCCAGCAGCTGGGGGTCGTCCTGGAGCCGGTGGCGCAGCGCGCGGAGCGAGCCCTGGCCGCCGTGCCGGACGGTGATGATGAAGTCCGGGCCGGTGAAGCACATCACCTCGCCGGTCTCCACCACCTCGCTGGTGGCGGTCAGTTCGGCGTGCTCGACGTAGTGGATGGTCTTGAAGACCGTGAAGAGCGTGTCGTCGTAGCGCTCCAGCTTGGGCCGCTGGTGGGCGTGGACCGCGTCCTCCACGGCCAGCGGGTGCAGGCCGAACTCCCTCGCTATCCCGGCGAACTCGTGCTCCGCGGGCTCGTGCAGCCCGATCCACGCGAAGCCGCCCTCGGCCCGCACCCGGCGCATGGCCTCGGCCGGGCTGACGTGGTCGCTCGCGCGCTTGCCGTCGCGGTAGACGGCGCAGTCCACGACGGCGCTGTTGGCCGAGGGGTCGCGGGTGGGGTCGTAGCCGCCGCCCTGGACGGGCACCCGGCGCAGGGCGGGGCGGACGGCGGCACGCAGGTCACGGATCATCGACATGGCTGGCTCCTTCACGGGCCGGCCGCCGGTGCGTGGCGCGTGGCGCAACGCTGCCTGAAACGTAGACGTGGTGGCGCCCTCGGGCCGGGGACCGGCTGAGGGATACGTCCGCAAATCGGGCGGCGCTTCGTGCGGTGCGCGGGACCGGCGGCAGTTCGCGGAGAACTTCGCAGAGAACACGGAACAAAGCGAGAGGCGGGCGCTCTTCCGTCAAGTGCTGCGGGCGTGGAAGGACTTCCGGAGGTGGCTCCGGCGACGGTGGCCGGGCGCGGAAGGCTTCAGATCACGAGGGGACGTGCGTCCGGAGCGGGAAGACGGGAGAACTGTCGGTACTGCACGGTCGACTAGGATCCACCGCAGCCCCACCTCCTCCGGCCGGTCCCCGCTGAGGGACGATCGTCACGTCTTGACCAGAGGTCAAGGCAGACCAAGGCTAGCAGCCGTGCGGCGCGTCAAGCCCCTCCTTTGCCCGTTCGATACGCGTTCTATGCTCACTGCATGTCAGACGTTCTCGCACTCGTCGAGGCCCGGCTGGTGATGGCTCTCGGTGAGCCGGACGCGCGCGCCGCGGTGACCTTCCTCGGCACGGACCGGATCGAAGTCCTCCGCTTCACTGCCGCAGACGACGCCGGCGACGTCGTCCGCTACGCCACGCTCGGCATGTCCGCCCACCCGATGGCCGACCCCACGGCCATCGTGGCCGACCCGCTGCGCGGCCCCCGCGCCGAGCTGCTGCTGTCGGTGCGCCGCGGCCGCGCCGACACCGACAAGGTGCTTCGCCCGCTGGCCGTGCTGGCCGCATCACCGCAGGTCGAGGGCGTCGTGGTGGCGCCGGGCGCCTCGCTGGACACCGGCGAGCCGCTGTGGCCGGGCGCGCCCTTCACCTCCGTGCTCGTCGCGGAGTCCGGCGGCATCGTCGAGGACCTGGAACTGGACGAACCGCTGGACCCCGTGCGCTTCCTCCCGCTCCTGCCGATGACCCCCAACGAGGCCGCGTGGAAGCGCGTCCAGGGCGCGGCCGCCCTGGAGGAGCGCTGGCTGCGGCACGGCACCGACCTGCGCGACCCGCTCCGCGCCGGGGTTCCCCTGGGCTGATCACGGGGGCCGGCCCGGCCCCCGGACGCCGGGCAGCCGGAAGGCCGGAACGGTGTGCCGGTGTCGACTCCGGACGGGTGATCGTCCTTGACGCGGGGGCGGCCTGGTAGGACCGTTGGAGGCTATGAGGGGCGAACCCAGTTGCCCGAAGTGCGGTGGCCGGGTGCGAGCGCCCGGTCTCTTCGCCGACTCCTGGCAGTGCGCCGTGCACGGCACCGTGCACCCTCTGCAGCCGGTCGTCCCGCCCAGCGTCGAAGCGCTTGCCGTCGCCGTCCGCCGGGCCCGGGTGCCGGTCTGGATGCCCTGGCCGCTGCCCGTCGGCTGGCTCTTCACCGGCGTCGTCTACGCGGGCGACGACCGCAGCGGCGGCCGGGCCACGGCCGTCGCCTGCTCCGGGCCCAGCCCGCTCGGCGGCCCCGGCGAGCTGCTGCTCGTGGCGGAGGAGCTCGGCGTCGGCCTCGGCGCGCGCTACGCCGGCATCGACGGCCCCGACCCCGGCCCCTACCTGCGCGTCGACCGCTCGCCGCACGCCAAGGTCCACGCGGCCGGCCGCCCCACCCCCCTGTGGCACGTCGACAACGCCCCCGGCGACCGGGCCGTCTTCGCGGGCGAGGCCCGCGGGCTGTGGCTGTGGGCGATCGTCTGGCCGGAGCGCTCGGGCCTGCTGATGTACGACGAGCTGGTGCTCACGGACCTGCGGGACGCCGGGGCCGAGGTGGACCTGCTGCCCTGCGGCGCCCTGTCGCCCCGCGTCCTGGCACCCTGACCCCGGCCGGTTCCGGCCAACGCGCGGGGCGCCCTCCGGCGCGCCGGGTCACGTTCGTACGACAGTTATCCTGAACCGGTCCTGTCCGTTCCACACGCCGTTGGGAGCCGTGCCGTGCGCATCGACCTGCACACCCACTCCACGGCCTCGGACGGCACGGACACCCCCGCCGAGCTGGTCCGCAACGCGGCCGCCGCGGGTCTGGACGTCGTCGCGCTGACCGACCACGACGGGGTCGGCGGCCACGCCGAGGCCGTCGCGGCCCTTCCGGCGGGGCTCACGCTGGTGACCGGCGCCGAGCTGTCGTGCCGCTTCGACGGCCCGGACGGCTTCAGCGTCCACATGCTGGCCTACCTCTTCGACCCGGCCGAGCCGGAGCTGGCGCGCGAGCGGGAGCTGGTCCGCGACGACCGCACGCCCCGCGCCCGGGCCATGGTCGGCAAGCTCAACGAGCTCGGCGTCCCCGTCACCTGGGAGCGCGTCGCGCAGATCGCCGCGGGCGGAGCCGTGGGCCGGCCGCACGTCGCCGCCGCCATGGTCGAGCTCGGCGTGATCGACACCGTCTCCGACGCCTTCACCCCCGAGTGGCTCGCCGGTGACGGCCGCGCCTTCGTCGAGAAGCACGAACTCGACCCCTTCGACGCCGTTCGCCTGGTCAAGGCGGCCGGCGGCGTCACCGTGCTCGCGCACCCGCTCGCCCTCCACCGCGGCCGCTGCGTCTCGGAGGACCGGATAGCCGAGCTGGCCTCGGCCGGCCTGGACGGCGTCGAGGTGGACCACATGGACCACGACGCCCCCACCCGGGCCCGGCTGCGCGGCCTCGCCGCCGAGCTCGGCCTGCTGACGACCGGCTCCAGCGACTACCACGGCAGCCGCAAGACCTGCCGCCTCGGCGAGTACACCACCGACCCGGAGATCTACGGCGAGATCACGCGCCGCGCGACGGGCGCGTTCCCCGTCCCGGGCGCCGGCGGCTGACCGCCCCTCACCCCACACCCGTCCGCACGTCCGCGTACGGGTGACGGTGTGCGCAGGCCCTTGTCGCCGTTACCGCGGACCTCGCGGTGGACGGACGTGAAGGGCCCGCCTCCTCCGCTCCGCAGAGCCTCGTTCCCCGTTCCTTCCCTCGTTGTCCCGCTCCTGCTCGCACCACTCCTGCAAGGCCCTCACTGTGTTCGACATCGCTGTCTTCGGCTCGCTCTTCCTCACCCTGTTCGTGATCATGGACCCGCCCGGGATCACGCCGATCTTCCTCGCGCTCACCGCCGGCCGGCCCGCCAAGGTCCAGCGGCGCATGGCCTGGCAGGCGGCGGTGGTCGCCTTCGGCGTGATCACCGTCTTCGGCATCTGCGGCCAGCAGATCCTGGACTACCTGCACATCACCACCCCGGCGCTCATGATCGCGGGAGGTCTGCTCCTGCTGCTGATCGCGCTGGACCTGCTGACGGGCAAGTCGGAGGAGCCGACGCAGACCAAGGACGTCAACGTCGCGCTCGTACCGCTGGGCATGCCGCTGCTGGCCGGCCCCGGTGCGATCGTCTCGGTGATCCTCGCCGTCCAGCACGCCGACTCCGTGGCCTCGCAGGTCTCGGTGTGGTGCGCGATCGCCGCCATCCACCTGGTGCTGTGGCTCGTCATGCGCAACTCGCTGCACATCATCCGCGTGATCAAGGACGGTGGCGTGGTGCTGGTGACCCGCCTCGCGGGCATGATGCTCTCCGCACTGGCCGTCCAGCAGATCATCAACGGCATCACCCAGGTGATCGCCGCCCACTGAGCGCGGCCGGCACCGGCCGGCACGACGAACGCCCCCGTACGGCGGATCCGTACGGGGGCGTTGCGCATCCGGGTGCGTCCGCGGACGCGACAGGCGTTACCGGGCCGTGGAGTCGGCCGGGCGGATGTAGATGCGCTGGCCGATCGAAGCGGCCTGCTGCACGATCCGGTTGACGGAGGCGGCGTCCACGACGGTGCTGTCGACGGCCGTGCCGTCGACGTCGTCCAGGCGCATGATTTCGAAGCGCAAGGCTTCTCCCTTCGTCTGATCCTCCTGCGGAGAACTGTGAACAGTGACGCGCGCGGCGACGGTGCCGCGCGCGTTGCATACGTGTCCAACGCAACGCACGGTGCAAACATTCCCTACGCTAAAGAAATTTTTAACATGGCTAATCACTGCGGGGGAAGGGGTGGCCGTCGGCCGTGCCGACCGGGTTGTGCGCACGAGAAACGGGGCGGCCTGCGCGCGCCGGAATGCGCTCGCGCGCGGCGAGTGGAACCCTGACAGGGGGCGGCCGCGGCGCGGCCCGGCCGGCCGCCCGACACCGCAGGATCCGGAACAGAAACGAGGCGATCGGCCATGTCGGCCTCCGACGGCGCGGGGCTGGGGCAGCCCTGCTGGGTGAGCCTGCTGACCGCGGACCTCGCCACCGCCCACGACTTCTACGGCGCCGTACTGGGCTGGACCTTCCGCGCCGGATCGTTCGGCGAGGGCTTCTCCGTGGCGCTCTCCGACGGGAAGCCCGTGGCCGGCCTCAGCGACGCGGCCCGCTCCATGGGCATGGCCGCCTCCTGGACCTCCTACTTCGCCGCCGCGGACGCCGACGTCGTGGCCTCACGGGTCCGTGAGCGCGGCGGCACCGTCGCCGTCGGCCCGCTCGCCGTCGGCAACGGCCGCGTCGTCCTGGCCGCGGACTCGGCGGGAGCGGTCTTCGGCATCTGGGAGGGCAAGAACCTGCCGGGCTGGCGCATCGGCGCCGGCGCCGCCCCCGCCTGGCTGGAGCTGCGCACCCGGGACGCCTTCGCCGCCGCCATGTTCTACGGCGAGATCTTCGACTGGACCGTCGACCGGCCCGACCGCTGCGAGGTCCGCTACGAGGACGACGCCGTCATCGTCCGCTCGGGAGGCCGCACCGTCGCCTGCATCCGCGGCGGCGCCGTCGAGGCCGACCCGGACCCGCGCATCCGGCCGCGCTGGCACGTGTACTTCCGCGTCGACGACGTCGAGAAGGCCGTGGAGGCGGCCCTCGGCGCCGGCGGCGCCGTCGTCTCCGAGCCCACCCACTCCCGGGCCGGGCGGGAGGCGACGCTGCGGGACCGGGAGGGCGCCCTGTTCACGGTGACGGAGAAGTCGGGCTGCTAGGAGCCGGTGCTGCCGGCCGTCAGGACTGCTGGACGAGGTCCCAGAAGCGCAGGAGGGCCTCCGCCGTCTCGGCGGGCCGCTCGGCGTTGGGGGAGTGGCCCGCCCCCTGGACGACCGTGCGCCGCGCGGACAGCTCCTTCGCCATCGCGTCGATCTCCGGGACGGGCCAGGCGTAGTCCAGCTCCCCCGACACGACGTGCTTGGGCAGCGGCACCCCCGCCAGCTCGGCCGTCCGGTCCGGCTCCACGGTCAACTGACGCCCGGTCGCCATGAGTTGCTCGGGAACGGTGCCCATCCAACGGCGGTAGAGGAACACGGCGAGCTCCGGCGGTGTGCCGGCGACGGTGGCGTTCTCGGCGCTCTCCGCGGAGACCGTGTTCTCCCGCTGCATCTCCTGCCAGACGTCCCCCATGCCCAGCACGCCCAGCGCTCCGATCAGCAGGCGGGTACGGGCCTGCTGCGACGGGGAGATCGCCCCCGGACCGCTGCTCATCACCGTCAGCGAACGGAACGGCGAGGGGTCGGCGAGCACGGCGGCCCGGGCGATCAGGCCGCCCAGGGAGTGCCCGAGCAGGTGCACGCCGTCGCCGCCGAGGGCCGCGGCCTGGGCGTGGACGTCGCGCGCCAATTCCTCCTGCGCGTAGGCGGCTTCGTCCCGCGGCCCCGGGCTCTCGTGCTGCCCGCGCCCGTCCACGGCCACGGCCCGGTACCCGGCCGCCGCCAGCGGCTCCAGCAGCGCGATGAAGTCCTCCTTGCTGCCGGTGAAGCCCGGCACGAGCAGCACCGTTCCGCGCGGCGCCCCGGCGGGCCGGGCGTCGTGGACGGCGAACTCCCCCCGCCCGGTGGTGAGACGGTACGCGCGGGCGCACGGGGGCAGGGTGAGGAACGGCGGCTTGCTCATGGGAACGAGGCTAACGCGGCGCCCTGCCCCCGCCGGGCCCGCGGGCCGCGTGGGGGCGCGGATCCCGCCACGCCGGGCCGGGGCGAACGCTTCGCGCAGGGAAAACGCCGCTGCCCGGGCCTGAACGGCCCGGGCAGCGGCGTTGCAGAGGCTTTACGCCTCGGCCTTCTTGGCCGTGGCGCGGGTGCGCTTGGGC
>NZ_JAIXMK010000168.1:0-15647 GCF_020328095.1 Streptomyces sichuanensis | reverse complement strand
GGCAGGCGGCAGGCGGCAGGCGGCAGGCGGCAGGCGGCAGGCGGCAGGCGGCAGGCGGCAGGCGGCAGGCGGCAGGCGGCAGGCGGCAGGCGGCAGGCGGCAGGCGGCAGGCGGCAGGCGGCAGGCGGCAGGCGGCAGGCGGCAGGCGGCAGGCGGCAGGCGGGTACCCACCACCGGCGGGAGGGGCCGGGGCGGGGGCGGGGTGGGCCCTGGCAGGGGGCGTGACGCGTTATTTGCGGCGTCGGAGACGGTTCGTTCCACGGCTGCCGTTGCCGTAAATAATGCAGCCCCCAGAAGGGTCCGCCCCGACGCCGACCCGGCCCCGCCCAGACAGACGACCCGCACCGCTCCGAGACCCGGCCTCACCCCACGTGCCGCCGCGCCCGCAGCGCCAGCCCCAGCGACAGAACCGCCTCCGGGTCCTCCAGGTCCGTGCCGAGCAGCTTCCCGATCCGTCCCAGCCTGTCGTACAGCGTCTGCCGGTTCAGGTGCAGCTCCCGCGCCGTCTCCGCCTTGCGGCCCGCGTGGGCCAGGTACGTCTCCAGCGTCGGCAGCAGCGGCGGCCGGGACGTCGCGTCGTGGGCCAGCAACGGTCCCAGGGCGCGCTCCACGAACGCCGCCAGGTCCCCGTGCGAGCGCAGCCGCCACAGCAGGACGTCCACGTCCAGCCGCCGCACGTCGTGCCAGGGACGGTCGGGAAGGCCCTGTCCCGCGGCCGCCACCGCCCCCGCCGCCTCGGCCGCGTGCCGCAGGCCGGCTCCGGCGGTCCGCCACGTCGCCGGCGCCCCGACGACCACCACCGGCGGCCGGCACGACGCACGTTCCGCCCCCGCCCGCAGCGCGGCCGCGACCCGGTCGGCCACCGCGGCCCGTTCCTCGTCCTCCCGCAGCCCCACCAGCAGCGGAACCCGCCCCTCCGGCAGTCGCACCCCCAGCAGCACCGGCGCTCCCACCCCGGCCAGCTCCCGGTGGACCGCCCCCGCCAGCGCCGTCCAGCTGTCGGGGGCCGGCACCGGTTCGCCGGCCGGCCGCATCACCACCGGCAGCAGTGGACCGGGCCCGGGCCGGAAGCCCAGCACCCGGGCCTGCGCGGCGGCGTCGGCCGCGTCCAGCCGGTCCTCGGCGAGGTCGGTGAGGAAGTCGCCGCGGCCGCGCGCGGCCAGCTCCTCCTCCTGCCGGGCCTGCAGCAGCACCACCGCCAGCAGCCCCGCCGCCCGGTCCGCGGCGATCCGGTGCACGGGCGCGAGCGGCGCGTTGACGGGCAGGACGGACAGCCGGGCCCGGACCGCGCCCGGCCCGGGCCCGGTGCCGGGGACGTCCGCGACGAGGCGGCCCGGCAGCCCCGCCGCCCGCAGCCCGTCCCACACCTGCAGGGGATCGGCGGCTCCCGGCGGGGCGGGCTCGGGTCCGGCCGCGTACAGCAGCCGCCCGTCGGAGGCTTCCAGGAAGACGGGATTGCCCGTGAAACCGGCGAACAGCCGCAGCACCTCGGGCACGCCACCCCCGCCCAGCAGGACCTCCGTGCAGCGCCGGTGCACCTCCTCGGCCCGGCGCAGCAGCGCGTAGTGCTCGTTGACCAGCTCGGTGTGGATCTCCTCGGTGACCGCGACGAACGGCACCTCCCGGTGCAGCTGCACCAGGGGCAGGCCGCACGAGCGGGCCGTGTCCACCACGGCCGCCGGCAGCGTGGCGAAGCGCGCGCCCAGCTCGACGACGAGCGCCGCGATGCCCCGCTCGGCGAGCCCGCGCACGAACGCCCGCTGTTCGGCGGGGCGGTCGCCGATCCCCAGCCCGGTGGTCAGCAGCAGCTCGCCGCCCTTGAGGAGGGCGGCGATGTTCGGCACCTCGCCCGCGTGCACCCAGCGCACCGGCCGGTGCAGCTGGTCGGCGCCGGTCATCACCTCGGGCAGGCCCCGGCGCAGGGCGGGCAGTTCGAGGGCCCGGGCGACGGTGATGGCGCCCTGCGGAGGGGCGGGCGGGAGCGGCGGTTCCATGCGCGCGAACCTACAGGCCGCCCGCCCCTACCCTGTCCCGCATGACGTCAGCCGCCCCGCCCCCTTCCCCGCCCTCCGGCATACGCACGGACACCTCCCCGGGCGCCCTCGCGGGCCCCGACCGCGCCGCCGTGCAGCGGCGCACGCTGCGGGTCCTGATCGCGGCCCAGATCGTGGCCGGCCTCGGCATGGGCTCGATGCTCTCCTCGGGCGGGCTGCTCGTCGAGCGGCTGACGGGCTCGCAGTCGCTGGCGGGCCTGTCCACCACCCTGATCACGCTGGGCGCCGCGCTGCTGGCGGTGCCGCTGGCCGCGCTGTCCCGCGCCCGGGGCCGCAGGGCGGGGCTGGGCACCGGCTGGCTGGTGGCCGCCGCGGGCTCCGTCGTCGTCCTGATCGCCGCCCGGCTCGGCGCGTACCCGCCGGTGCTGCTCGGCATGCTGCTGATCGGCGCGGCCACGGCGGCCAACCTGCAGTCGCGCTACGCGGCCACCGATCTGGC
This sequence comes from Streptomyces sichuanensis, assembly GCF_020328095.1. Taxonomy (NCBI): domain Bacteria; kingdom Bacillati; phylum Actinomycetota; class Actinomycetes; order Kitasatosporales; family Streptomycetaceae; genus Streptomyces; species Streptomyces sichuanensis. Next base: position 13,154 of record NZ_JAIXMK010000168.1, on the reverse strand, counting down.
CGAGCCCGGGGCCCGGGCGGGCGCGCTGTCGCTCGTGGTCTGGTCGACGACGGTGGGCAGCGTCCTCGGCCCCAACCTCAGCGGCCCGGGCGAGGCGGTGGCCCGCCCGCTCGGCCTGCCCGGACCGGCCGGCACGTTCGTCTTCTCCGTGGTGGCGTTCGTCCTGGGATGGGCGGTCGTCCACACCCTGCTGCGCCCCGATCCGCTGCTGTCGGCCGGTACCGGGCACGCCCCGCACCCGGGAGGGGAGGGCTTCGCGGCCCGTATGCGCGCGGCGATGCGGCAGGTGAGCGCGTCGCCCGCCGCTCTGACGGGCCTGGCGGCGCTGGTCCTCGGGCACGGCGTGATGGTGGCGGTGATGTCGATGACGCCCGTGCACCTCGCACACCACGGGGCCTCACTGAGCATCATCGGCTTCACCATCAGCGTGCACATCGCCGGGATGTACGCGCTGTCGCCGCTGGTGGGCAGGGCGGCCGACCGGCTGGGCCGGGTGCCGGTGATCCTCCTGGGGCAGGCGGTCCTCGTCACCGCCACGCTGCTCGCCGGCACGGCGGGGAGCCGGCAGTGGCCGGTGACGGCGGGCCTGTTCCTGCTGGGCGTGGGCTGGTCGTGCGTGACCGTCGCCGGGTCGACGCTGCTGGGCGAGTCGGTGGCGGCCGCGCACCGCCCGGAGGTGGAGGGGCTGTCCGACACCGCGATGAACCTGGTGGGAGCGGCCGGCGGCGCGTTCTCCGGCACGGTGCTCGGCGACTACGGCTACGGCGGGCTCAATGCCGCCGCAGCCGTGCTCGTGGCCCCCTCGGGCGCCCTGGCGCTGTACTTCGCCCTCCGCAGGCGCTGACGGAGGGCGGGAGGGCCGGAGGGCGGGAGGGCCGGAGGGCGGCCGGGCCGGGCTAGCCGCCGAAGGCGCTCGACGCGGTCAGGCGCAGGGCGGTGTCGATGAGCGGCACGTGGCTGAACGCCTGCGGGAAGTTGCCCACCTGCCGCTGCAGGCGGGAGTCCCACTCCTCCGCGAGCAGACCCAGGTCGTTGCGCAGGTTCAGCAGCTTCTCGAAGAGCTCGCGTGCCTCCTCGACGCGGCCGATCATGGCCAGGTCGTCGGCGAGCCAGAACGAGCAGGCCAGGAAGGCGCCTTCGTCGCCCGCCAGTCCGTCCACGCCCGCGTCCTCGCCAGCGGTCGGGTAGCGCAGCACGAAGCCGTCGGGGGTCGACAGCTCCCGCTGGATGGCCTCGATGGTGCCGATGACGCGCTTGTCGTCGGGCGGCAGGAAGCCCATCTGCGGGATGAGCAGCAGGGAGGCGTCCAGCTCCCGGGAGCCGTAGGACTGGGTGAAGGTGTTGCGCTCCTTGTCGTAGCCCTTCTCGCACACGTCCCGGTGGATGTCGTCGCGCAGCTCGCGCCAGCGCTCCAGCGGGCCGTCCACGTCGCCGGACTCGATGAGCTTGATGGTGCGGTCGACGGCGACCCAGGCCATGACCTTGGAGTGGACGAAGTGGCGGCGGGGGCCGCGCACCTCCCAGATGCCCTCGTCGGGCTCGGTCCAGTGGTCCTCCAGGTAGCCGATGAGCCGCAGCTGGAGCAGGGAGGCGTAGTCGTTGCGGGCGAGACCCGTCATGTGGGCCAGGTGCAGGGCCTCGGTGACCTCGCCGTAGACGTCGAGCTGGAGCTGGCCGGCGGCGCCGTTGCCGACCCGGACCGGGCCGGAGTTCTCGTAGCCGGGCAGCCAGGGCAGCTCGGCCTCGCCGAGCTCGCGCTCGCCGGCGATGCCGTACATGATCTGCAGGTTCTCGGGGTCGCCGGCGACGGCGCGCAGCAGCCACTCGCGCCAGGCGCGGGCCTCCTCGCGGTAGCCGGTGCGCAGCAGCGAGGACAGGGTGATCGCGGCGTCCCGCAGCCAGGTGTAGCGGTAGTCCCAGTTGCGGACGCCGCCGATCTCCTCCGGCAGGGAAGTGGTGGGGGCGGCGACGATGCCGCCGGTGGGCGCGTACGTCAGCGCCTTGAGGGTGATCAGCGAGCGGACCACGGCGTCCCGGTAGGGGCCGTGGTACGTACAGTGGCCGACCCACTCGCGCCAGAACTCCTCCGTGGCCTCCAGCGAGCCCTCGGGATCGGGCAGGGCGGGCGGCTCGCGGTGCGAGGGCTGCCAGCTGATGGTGAAGGCGACGCGTTCGCCGGGGGAGACGGTGAAGTCGGAGTAGGTGGTGAGGTCCTTGCCGAAGGTGTCGGCGGTGGTGTCCAGCCAGACGGAGTCGGGGCCCGCGACGGCCACCGTGCGGTCGCCCACCTTGTGCACCCAGGGCACGACCCGCCCGTAGGAGAAGCGCATGCGCAGCGCGGAGCGCATGGGCACCCGGCCGCTGACGCCCTCCACGATCCGGATCAGCTGTGGGGCGCCGTCGCGCGGCGGCATGAAGTCGATGATGCGGACCGTGCCGCGGGGTGTGTCCCACTCGGACTCCAGGACGAGGGAGTCGCCGCGGTAGCGGCGGCGGTCCGCCTGCGGCGGGGCCGCCCCCGAGGGGTGCGCGGGGCCGATGCGCCAGTAGCCGTGTTCCTCCGTGCCGAGCAGTCCGGCGAACGCGGCGTGCGAATCGAATCGGGGCAGGCACAGCCAGTCGGCCGTCCCGTCCCGGCAGACCAGGGCGGCGGTCTGCATGTCGCCGATGAGTGCGTAATCCTCGATACGCCCGGCCACGTCATCTCCAGTCGAACGGCATCCAGGACCCCTTCAGGGGTCGAACGGCATCCAGGACCCTGCGGGGCCCTTTGACGGTCAATGCGATCTTCGACGAGCTCTGTTCCGGGGAGAGCCCCTCCCAGGGGGTGGCTGGGGGAGGGCGGGATGGTGCCGTGCCGGCCGGCTCGCTGCGTGTGTCCGAGCAGGATACGACGACGAGTTGGGACACGCGCGACGGTTGGTGGGGGAATCTGTGCCGAATGGGTGGCCTGATGCGTGCCCGCGACGCGCCCGGTGACACCTCCGTGACGCACGGTCGGCGAGGCCGTCGCGCCGCGTCACCGGACGCGCCCGGCCGCGGGCGCTGATACCCTGGTACCCCGTGGACCGGTGGGCGCAAGACCCCCCAACCGCAGCGACGGCACCCCCGGAACCGACCGGGTGACCGCCGGCACGCACCCTCACTCGCGACCACGGGAGCCCCCCTTTGGCCATTGCAGCTAAGCCCACGACGACCAAGCACCTCTTCGTCACCGGGGGTGTCGCCTCTTCGCTCGGCAAGGGCCTGACCGCCTCCAGCCTGGGCGCGCTGCTCAAGGCCCGGGGTCTGCGGGTGACGATGCAGAAGCTCGACCCGTACCTCAACGTCGACCCGGGCACGATGAACCCCTTCCAGCACGGCGAGGTGTTCGTCACCAACGACGGCGCCGAGACCGACCTGGACATCGGCCACTACGAGCGCTTCCTCGACGTCGACCTCGACGGTTCTGCGAACGTCACCACCGGCCAGGTCTACTCCACGGTGATCGCCAAGGAGCGCCGCGGTGAGTACCTGGGCGACACCGTGCAGGTCATCCCGCACATCACCAACGAGATCAAGCACCGCATCCGGCGCATGGCGACCGAGGACGTCGACGTCGTCATCACCGAGGTCGGCGGCACGGTCGGCGACATCGAGTCGCTGCCCTTCCTGGAGACCGTCCGCCAGGTGCGCCACGAGGTCGGCCGCGACAACGTCTTCGTCGTGCACATCTCGCTGCTGCCCTACATCGGCCCCTCCGGCGAGCTGAAGACCAAGCCCACCCAGCACTCGGTGGCCGCGCTGCGCAACATCGGCATCCAGCCCGACGCGATCGTGCTGCGCGCCGACCGCGAGGTGCCCACCGCCATCAAGCGCAAGATCTCGCTGATGTGCGACGTCGACGAGGACGCGGTGGTCGCCGCGATCGACGCCCCGTCGATCTACGACATCCCCAAGGTGCTGCACACCGAGGGCCTGGACGCCTACGTCGTGCGCAAGCTGGACCTGCCCTTCCGCGACGTGAACTGGACCCAGTGGGAGGACCTGCTGGACCGCGTCCACAACCCCTCGCACGAGGTCACGGTCGCGCTGGTCGGCAAGTACATCGACCTGCCGGACGCCTACCTGTCGGTGACCGAGGCCATCCGCGCGGGCGGCTTCGCCAACCGCGCCAAGGTCAAGGTCAAGTGGGTCGCCTCCGACGACTGCAAGACCCCGGCGGGCGCCAAGAAGCAGCTCTCCGACGTCGACGCGATCTGCATCCCCGGCGGCTTCGGCGACCGCGGCGTCAACGGCAAGGTCGGCGCCATCACCTACGCCCGTGAGAACAAGGTCCCGCTGCTGGGCCTCTGCCTGGGCCTGCAGTGCGTGGTCATCGAGGCCGCCCGCAACCTGGCCGGCATCGACGGCGCCAACTCCACCGAGTTCGACCCGGCCACCGCCCACCCGGTCATCTCCACGATGGCCGAGCAGATGGACATCGTCGCCGGTGAGGGCGACATGGGCGGAACGATGCGCCTGGGCATGTACCCGGCCAAGCTGGCCGAGGGCTCCATCGTCCGCGAGGTCTACGACAACGAGCCCTACGTGGAGGAGCGCCACCGCCACCGCTACGAGGTCAACAACGCCTACCGCGCGGAGCTGGAGAAGAAGGCCGGCATCGTCTTCTCCGGCACCTCGCCGGACAACAAGCTCGTGGAGTACGTCGAGTACCCGCGCGAGGTCCACCCCTACCTGGTGGCCACCCAGGCCCACCCGGAGCTGCGCTCCCGCCCGACCCGCCCGCACCCGCTCTTCGCGGGCCTGGTGAAGGCGGCCGTGCAGCGCCAGCAGGGCTGACCTATACGGTTGACCGGGGTGAGCGCCTCCTGTGAGGGAGGGGTTCACCCCGGTTGCCGTTTTGCTGGAGTTTCGCGGGAGGACACACATGGCGCACGCACCCATCCAGGACACCGCCGAGGAGTGGCAGGTCAACGCCACCACCATGCCGTTCACCGGCAACAAGACGAGTGTCCGCACGGACGACGTGGTGATGCCGGACGGCACCGTCGTCACCCGCGACTACCAGGTGCACCCGGGCTCGGTCGCCGTCCTCGCTCTCGACGACCAGGACCGGGTGATCGTGCTCAACCAGTACCGCCACCCGGTGCGGCAGCGGCTGTGGGAGATCCCGGCCGGGCTGCTCGACGTCCCCGGCGAGAACCCGCTGCACGCCGCCCAGCGCGAGCTCTACGAGGAGGCGCACGTCAAGGCCGAGGACTGGCGGGTGCTGACCGACGTCTACACCACGCCCGGCGGCTGCGACGAGGCCGTGCGGATCTTCCTGGCCCGCGGCATCTCCGACGTCGAGGGGGAGCGCTTCGAGGTCGAGCACGAGGAGCTCGACATGGAGGTGACCCGGGTGGCGGTGCCGGAGCTGGTCCGCGGCGTCCTCGCCGGCGAGCTGCACAACAACTGCCTCGTCGTGGGCGTGCTCTCACTCGTGGCGGCCCGCGCGGGCGACGGCCTGGACGCGCTGCGCCCGGCGGAGGCGCCCTGGCCGGCCCGCCCCTTCGAGGTCTGACGGCCCCTCGGGACACCTCCCCGGACCCACCCCGGGCGGGCCCCTGAGTCACCGCACGGAAGCCCGGCCGGTCCGACCGTCATGCAACCCGAATAGGTGATCTTCAGCATGGCCGGTGTGCGTTCCCCGGAGCGCGGCGGGCGGTGAACTAGGCTCGATACGTTCCCGACCGCGGCCGCGGCGGGCTCGTGCGTGCAGTGCAGGTGGAACGGGAGTGGACCCGTGGCGGAGCGGACGGTGGAGACCGGCGGACCGGCGGCGGCCCCGCCCGAACGGCGGCTGCCCGCCCCGAGCGGGGGAATGAGCCCCCGTCAACCGGCCGCCCCCGCGGCGGCCTTCGGCCCGCAGCCGTTCGTCGGACGGCTGCGCGAGCTCAAGGAGCTGCGCGAGGACATCGTCCGGGCCGGCCTGGACACCCTCTCGGGCCGCAAGACACCGCGCAGCCGGGTGCTGCTCATCGCCGGCCGCCCCGGCTCCGGCCGCACCGCCCTCGCCGAGGCGCTGGCCCGCCGGCTCGCCGGGGAGTACCCGGACGGAGTACTCCGCGCCCGCCTCACCGGCGCCGACGGGGCACCCGTCCCCACCGAACGCACCGCCCGGGCGCTGCTCGCCGAGCTCGGCGCCCCCGTGCCGGCCGGCGCCGAGGAGGACGAACTCACCCAGGCGCTGCGCTCCGCCCTGGACGGGCGGCGGGTGCTGCTGATCCTGGACGACGCGGCCGGCGCCGAGCAGGTGGACCCGCTGCTGCCCGACGAGCCCGACTGCCTCGTCGTCGCCGTCTCGCGCGGGCCGCTGACCGGGGTGCCCGACGTGCGGCCGTGCACCCTCGGCGGCCTGGACGCGCCCGCCGCCGTCGACCTGCTGCAGTGGTACGCGGGCCCCACCCGCATCACCTGCGACCCCGTGGCGGCGAGCACCGTGGTGGAGCAGTGCGGCGGCCAGCCCGCCGCCCTGGTCCTGGTCGGCGGCTGGCTGGCCGCCCGCCCCAAGACGACGGTCGTGGACGTGGCCAAGCGGATGCGCGAGCTGCCGGCCGGCGCCCCGGACCAGGGCGGCACCGGCCTGCCGCTGGCCCGGGCCTTCCACCTCGCCTACGAGGCGCTGCCGCCGCCCGCCGCCCGCACCCTGCACCTCCTCGCGCTGGCCCCGGCCGGCCTGCTCGACGCCCACACCGCTTCCGCCCTGGCCGGCTCCTCGCTGGCGACGGCCCAGTCGCTGCTGGAGGACTTCACGGCCCGGGGCCTGCTGCGCACGGAGGCCCCCGAGGGCGCCTCGGGCGCGCTGCCGCCGCAGTACCGGGTGCCCGGCTGCCTGGCGCCGCTGCTGGGCGCGCTGCTGCAGGCGCAGGAGCGGCCCGCGGAGATCGAGCTTGCGCGCGCCCGCATGCTGGAGCGCACCGTGCGCCAGCTGCACTCCTGCCGGGCCGCCACCGAACGGGACGACCCGGCGGTGCGCCGGCGGATCGAGCAGCTGCCCCGCCCCCTGCGCTTCCCCTCCCCGGCCGCCGCCGAGGAATGGCTGCTGGCCCGGCTGCCGGCGCTGCTGGCCGCCGCCCGCCTGGCCGTGGAGGACGGCAGGCTCGACACCCTCGCCCGGCGGCTGGTCTCCGCACTGACCCGGGCCCTGACGGCTCACCTGGGCGCGGAGGCGGCGGCACCGGAGCTGTACGGGCTGCACCAGCTCGTCCTCGACGTGGCCCGGCGCTGCGAGATGCCGCTGGAGAAGGCCGCGGCGCTGCTGAACCTCGGCGACCTGGACGCCCGCGCCGGACGGACCGGGGAGGCGCTGGAGCGCTACCGCCAGGCGCTGCAGTCGGCGCGGGAGGCGGGCGACCCGTACGCCATCAGCCGGGCGCTGGAATCCATCGCGGCCGCGCACCAGGCACTGGGCGACTGGCAGCGGGCGGCGGACTGGTACCGGCGGGGGCTGGAGCTGCGTCTGACGCGGGGTGAACTCGCCGACGAGGCACGGCTGTACGGGCGGCTGGGCGCGGTGCACGGCTATGCCGGCCAGTGGACGGAGGCGCTGCGCGACTGGCGGGCGGCGGCCGCGGCCTGCCGCCGGCTGCGCGACCAGCCCGGGCACGCACGGGCGCTGAGCGAGGCGGCCCGGGTGCTGGAGCACGCGGGGCGGCCGCGCGAGGCGCTGCGCACGTGCCTGGAGGCGGTGGAGTGCGCCAAGGCCGCGGGCGACCCGCGGCTGGAGGCGGCCGTGCGGCTGCGGCTGGCGGACACCCTGGAGCGGCTGGGCGACCCCGCCTCGGCGGTGGAGCACCGGCAGTCCGCGGAGCGGCTGCTGGGCGAGGCGCAGGCGGTGCCGGAGCCGCCCGGGCAGCGGCCGGCGGCGTCCGCCGGGGAGTCCGCCGGAGAGGGGCCGCCGGTGCGGGTGCGGTAGGTGCGGTGGAGGGGGACCGGCAGGGTATCGGATCTTCGACCTAAGAAATCAGTGGCGGTTCCCGCAAAGATTGGTGCATTGCAAGGCTAGACAGCGCGCAATCCTTCATTAGACTGGCAACGCCGCGATCGACGCGGTCTGCTCTGGTGTGCCCGGCATATCAGGATTAGCCTGTCATTCTCTGATACAAGGACCGTGATCGACGTGAAGGTCGGTATCCCCCGCGAGGTCAAGAACAACGAGTTCCGCGTGGCCATCACGCCCGCCGGCGTGCATGAGCTGGTGCGCAACGGCCACCAGGTCTTCGTCGAGAAGGGAGCCGGTCTCGGCTCCTCCATCACCGACGCCGAGTACGTCGGTGCCGGTGCCGCCATCCTGGACACCGCCGACGACGTCTGGGCCACCGCCGACCTGCTCCTGAAGGTCAAGGAGCCGATCGCGGAGGAGTACCACCGTCTCCGCAAGGGCCAGACGCTCTTCACCTACCTGCACCTCGCCGCCTCCCGCGAGTGCACGGACGCCCTGCTGGAGTCCGGCACCACCGCCATCGCGTACGAGACCGTCGAGCTCGCCAACCGCGCGCTCCCGCTGCTCGCCCCGATGTCCGAGGTCGCGGGCCGGCTGGCCCCGCAGGTCGGCGCCTACCACCTGATGCGCTCGGCCGGCGGCCGCGGCGTGCTGCCGGGCGGCGTCCCGGGCACCCACGCCGGCAAGGCCGTCGTCATCGGCGGCGGCGTCTCCGGCTGGAACGCCGCGCAGATCGCCGTCGGCATGGGCTTCCACGTGACCCTGCTCGACCGTGACATCAACAAGCTCCGCGAGGCCGACAAGGTCTTCGGCACCAAGGTGCAGACGATCGTCTCCAACGCCTACGAGCTGGAGAAGGCCGTCGTCGAGGCCGACCTGGTCATCGGTGCCGTCCTGATCCCGGGCGCCAAGGCCCCCAAGCTGGTCACCAACGAGCTCGTCGCCAAGATGAAGCCCGGGAGTGTCCTTGTCGACATTGCGATCGACCAGGGCGGCTGCTTCGAGGACTCCCGTCCCACCACCCACGCGGAGCCGACCTTCCAGGTCCACGACTCCGTCTTCTACTGCGTCGCCAACATGCCGGGCGCGGTGCCGAACACCTCCACCTACGCGCTGACCAACGCCACGCTGCCCTACATCGTGGAGCTGGCCAACCGCGGCTGGCAGGAGGCGCTGCGCCGCGACGCCGCGCTGGCCAAGGGTCTCAACACCCATGAGGGTCAGGTCGTTTACGGCCCCGTCGCCGAGGCGCACGGCCTGCCGCACGTCGAACTGAGCACCCTGCTCGGCTGAGCCGACGACCGTCGGACCCAGAAGAGCACGCACCCGGCCGGGCCTTGCCGAGCAAGGCCCGGCCGGGTGTTTTGCCGCCCTTTGACCCGCCCGTGATTCTTCCGGGTTATCCGCCGTACACCCTTGACAGAAGGGTGTTCGATTGCCGACACATCGTGCCGTCTCCGGCGGATTGTGTTGCTGCGGACCGCCGACACGCCATAGAGTCGCCAACCGTCGGCATGGTGCCACGCTGACGTATCTAGATGTTTCCTGGTCACCAAGGAGGTAGGACGACTTGTGAATGAGTCGACATTTGCTCCCGGGGGTGGTCACCCAGGAATGCCTGCGCTGGGCCAGAGTCCCGTGGGACTCCAAGCCGTCGGCTCCGTCGCTGTCCACACCTTCGCAGCCCAGCAGGACATCCAGAACATGACGACAGCCCACCAGAGCATGGACGGTCAACACGTGAACGCCACGGCCGGCGACCGGGGCGGGGTGGAGTCCACCCGTCTCGCCGACTACGAGCAAGTGCCGGACGGGCACTTCTACGACCCCGACGCGGAGTACGAGCCGGACCCCGAGTACGCGGCGACCCTCGCCCCCGACGCCGCCCGCCAGCGCCGCGAGCGCATCGGCCCCACCGGGCGCCCCCTGCCGTACTTCCCCATCCCCGGACCGCTGACCGACCACGGCCCGGCCAAAATCATTGCGATGTGCAACCAGAAGGGCGGGGTCGGCAAGACCACCTCGACCATCAACCTGGGTGCCGCGCTCGCGGAGTACGGCCGCCGGGTCCTGCTGGTCGACTTCGACCCCCAGGGCGCCCTCTCCGTCGGCCTCGGGGTCAACCCGATGGAGCTGGACCTGACGGTCTACAACCTGCTCATGGAGCGGGGCATGTCGGCCGACGAGGTGCTGCTGAAGACGGCCGTCCCCAACATGGACCTGCTGCCGAGCAATATCGACTTGTCGGCGGCCGAGGTCCAGCTCGTCAGCGAGGTCGCCCGCGAGTCCACCCTCCAGCGGGCCCTGAAGCCGCTGATGTCGGACTACGACTACATCGTGATCGACTGTCAGCCCTCGCTCGGCCTGCTCACCGTCAACGCCCTGACGGCGGCTCACAAGGTGATCGTGCCGCTGGAATGCGAGTTCTTCGCACTGCGCGGCGTGGCGCTGCTCACCGAGACCATCGAGAAGGTCCAGGAGCGGCTCAACCCGGAGCTGGAGCTCGACGGCATCCTCGCCACGATGTACGACTCGCGCACGGTGCACAGCCGCGAGGTCCTCGCGCGCGTGGTCGAGGCGTTCGACGACCACGTCTACCACACCGTCATCGGCCGTACGGTGCGCTTCCCCGAGACCACCGTCGCGGGCGAGCCGATCACCACGTACGCGTCCAACTCCGTGGGCGCCGCCGCCTACCGTCAGCTGGCCAGGGAGGTGCTCGCCCGGTGTCACGCCGAGTGAGTCTGCCCGGCGCCGACGAACTGTTCCGGACCACCGGCGGCATGGGGCTGCAGTCCTCGTCCCCGCGCCGGAAGGCGGGCGCCGAGGCGCAGCAGCCCAGGGTGCCCGGGCCGGGTGACGCGCCCGACGGCGAGCGGTCGGGCAAGACCGCCGAGCGGGACGGGCGCGGCACGGCCGCCCCGGCGGCCGCCGACCGGGAGCCGGAGGCCGAGCGCCGCGCCGCGGACGGGCGCGACCGCGCCGCCGCCCGTACGGCCGAGCCCACCGCCCCCGTCAAGCGGCGCGGGCGCACCGCCAACCGCCGGCCCAGCGGCCGCGAGCGCCACGACGAGAAGATCACCGTCTATGTCTCCGCCGAGGAGCTCATGGACCTGGAGCACGCCCGGCTGGTGCTGCGCGGCGAGCACGGCCTCGCGGTCGACCGCGGCCGCATCGTCCGGGAGGCCGTCGCCGTCGTCCTGGCCGACCTGGAGCAGCGCGGCGACGCGAGCATCCTCGTGCGGCGCCTGCGCGGCCGCTGAGCGCCTCCCCGCTAGCCTCCTGCCGTACCGAGCCTCCGGGCCGTACGGCCCGTTCCGCCCCGCACCCTGGAAACCCCCATGCCCCCAGCCGCCTCCCCGCCGGCCCGCCGTCCCCTGGGCCGCGGCCCGGGCGGGCAGCCGACGCCGCCGCCCACCGGGGACGCACCGGAGGAGCGGGAGCAGCAGGCTTCCGGTGAGGAGGGCGACGGCCGGTTCACCGTCCGGCTGGACAACTTCGAGGGCCCGTTCGACCTGCTCCTGCAGCTGATCGCCAAGCACAAGCTGGACGTCACCGAGGTGGCCCTGTCCAAGGTCACCGACGAGTTCATGGCCCACATCCGGGCCATGGGACCGGACTTCGACCTGGACCAGACGACCGAGTTCCTGGTCGTCGCCGCCACCCTCCTGGACCTCAAGGCGGCCCGGCTGCTGCCCGCCGCCGAGGTGGAGGACGAGGCGGACCTCGCCCTGCTGGAGGCCCGTGACCTGCTGTTCGCACGGCTGCTGCAATACCGTGCGTACAAGCGGATCGCGGAGATCTTCAGCGACCGGCTGGCGGCCGAGGACCGCCGCCACCCGCGGACGGTCGGCCTGGAGCCGCACCACGCCGAGCTGCTGCCCGAGGTCGTCCTCGGCATCGGTCCCGTGCGGCTCGCGGAGCTGGCGGTCAAGGCCATGCGGCCCAGGCCGGCGCCCCAGGTCTACGTCGACCACATCCACGCGCCGCTGGTCAGCGTCCGCGAGCAGGCCGAGGTCGTGGTGGCCCGGCTGCGGTCCTCCGGCGAGGCCACGTTCGGGCAGCTCGCCGAGGACGCCCCGGACACGCTGACCGTCGTGGCGCGCTTCCTGGCCCTTCTGGAGCTCTACCGCGAGCGGGTGGTCGTCCTGGACCAGGAGGAGGCCCTGGGGGCCCTGACGGTCCGCTGGACGGGCGCGGAGGACGCGACGCCGGTGGTGACCGACGAGTTCGACCGCGAGCCGGAGACCGAGCCGGAGGAGAGCGCACCGTGAGCGAGACCACGAACGAGACCACGAACGAGACCACCAGCGGGACCACGAGCGGGACCGGTGCGGGGGCGCAGCCGGGCCGGAAGGTCCCCGCCGGCACCCCGGCCGTCGCGGACCTCGACCTCAGGCCGGCCCTGGAGGCCGTCCTCATGGTCGTCGACGAGCCCGCCACCGCCGAGCACCTCGCCCAGGTCCTCGGCCGCCCGCGCCGCGACGTCGACCGGGCCCTGCTGGAGCTGTCCGACGAGTACACCGTCCAGGGCCGCGGGTTCGACCTGCGGCAGGTGGCGGGGGGCTGGCGCTTCTTCACCCGCGACGCGTACGCCGACGCCGTCGAGGCGTTCGTCCTCGACGGGCAGCAGACCCGGCTGACCCAGGCCGCGCTGGAGACCCTCGCCGTCGTCGCGTACCGTCAGCCGGTCAGTCGTTCGAGGGTCTCCGCCGTCCGCGGCGTGAACTGCGACGGCGTCATGCGCACCCTCCTCCAGCGCGGTCTGGTGGAGGAGGCGGGGACGGAACCCGAAACAGGTGCGATCCTGTACAGGACGACGAACTACTTTCTGGAGCGGATGGGCCTGCGCGGCCTCGACGAGCTTCCCGAGCTCGCACCGTTCCTCCCGGAGGCGGAAGCGGTCGAGGGCGACACCCAGGAAGGGATGCCGTCCTTCGACCCGGACGCACCGGACACCGAAGCGGACGACAAGACGGAACTTTGATGCGAAGCAGCGGCAGGAACAGCGGAAGCGGCAACCGGGACGACCGGGGCGGACGAGGACGTCCGGCCTCCGGGGGCGGGCGCGCGGGCGGCGGTCGCTCCGGCGCCGGTCGCTCCGGTGACGGGCGCCCCCAGGGCGGTCGCGGCGGGGCCCCGCGCGACGACAGGCAGCAGGAGCGCCCGCGCCGGCCGCGCCCGGAGG
>NZ_JAIXMK010000167.1:0-4004 GCF_020328095.1 Streptomyces sichuanensis | reverse complement strand
GATCGGAGGATTCCGGGCTGTGCGCCGGACGTCGGACGCGGCAGGCTCGGATTGTCTGTCATTTGCCCGGACTTCCGGTACGACGACTCCCCGGTACGACGATCGACTGTGCGATTCAAGGAAAGCCGAAAGGGAACCATGAGCGTGTCTTCCGGTCCCGAGGTGGTCGTCTGGGACACCACCTACGCCTGTCCCCTGCGTTGCTCGCACTGCTATTCGGAGTCCGGCCGGCGGGCACCGCGGCAATTGAGCCACGAGGACATGCTGCGGGTGGCCGACGCCCTGATCTCGCTGAATCCGCGCGTGGTGGCGCTCTCCGGCGGCGAACCCCTCGTGGTCAAAGGGATCTTCGAGGTCGCCGGCCGGCTGTCGCGGGCCGGCGTGAAGACCGCCGTGTACACCAGCGGCTGGATCATGGAACCCTGGATGGCGACCGAGCTCGCCAAGGTGTTCGACGAGGTCATCGTGAGCCTGGACGGGGCGACGGCGCAGGTCCACGACCGGATCCGGGGCCGGCGCGGCTCCTTCGACCGGGCGCTCAGCGCCCTCACCCTCCTCGACGGCGTGGCCCGGGAACGCAGACGCCTGCGGCAGAGACCGCTCTGGTTCGGCATCGACTGCGTCGTGGTGCAGAGCAATTTCCCGCAACTGGAGGAATTCTGCACGGCCATTGCCCCGCGCTTCGGCGAATTGCGCAGCCTCACCTTCAACGCAGCCGTTCCCGAAGGACTCGCCAGCCGACCGGAATTCTGCCGCTTCGAGCTCCTCGACGACGACCGGATCGCACAGTTGACGAGCGAGCGGCAGGTCGCCAGACTGCAGCAGCTCGCACCGGAAGGGGTGCGGGTCTCCACCACCGACAATCAGAATCTCGTCATGCGCCCCGACCGTTTCGCACGGGGCGTCGACTCACTCGTGATGCAGATCGAACCGGACGGTGCCGTCCGTGCTCTTCCCGTCTACGAAGGCACCGTCGGAAACATTCTTGAGGAGTCCCCCCTCGACCTGTGGTATCGCGGGGTGTCGCGGCTGAGCGACCCGTTCGTCGTGGAGACGCTTTCCGCGGTGCGCACCATGCAGGACTGGGCGGAGGCCGTCCGGCGCATGGATTACCACTTCGGTTCGCAGGAAGTGCGTTCCCGCATCGACCGGCGTTCGGTCCGCACCAATCCGCCGGAGTTCACCGCGCTCGCCCTGTGACGCCCCGGCCGACCGCGCACGTCCTCGCTCCGGAAGTCCTCGCCCCCGAAAGGGACGCGCCGTGCTGACGCTCAAGGACCACGACCGCTTCTGCCTCGCCGACCCCGTCTTCTACGACGCGCCCGAGCGCTACCCCGACGACCACGACCGGATCCCCGCGGCCCGCCGGCGGCCTCCCGAGGGCTGGGAACGGGACGAGGCGGACTGGTGGGTCTCCCTGCGTCCGCGCGGCGCCGGGCCGCCCGCGGCGGGCTGGCGGATCGACGTGTCGGTGACACCGGACCGCCTCGCGCGGGCCGCCGGGATCGTCTGGGGCCACTGCGTGGAGCACGGGCTCGCCTTCGACTTCCTGCGCAGCGCCGCCACCGCGCGCGAGCTCAACGGCCACCGCGCCGACCGGTTCCGGGGCGGGCGGACCATCACGGTCCACGCCGGCGACGAGGCCGCCCTCACCCGGGCCCTCGGCGAACTCGCCGTCCTCCTCGACGGCCTGGCGGGGGTGTACGTCCTGGGCGCCCTGCGGCACGGCAACGGCCCCCTGTACGTGCGCTACGCCACCGGGCCCGGCGCACCGCGACGGCGGCCGGACGGCACGCCCGCGGCCGCACCGCGCCGGGCCGCCTTCACCGTCCCCGACGGGGTGCGCCTGCCCGAGGTGCTGCGCCCCGACCTGGCGGCGCTGCACGCCCCGCCCGGGGGCGGCTTCCCCTACCGGGCAGAACGCGCGCTGAGCCTGCGTCACGGCGGCGGGACGTACCTCGCGACGGACACCCGCACCGGGGAGCGCGTGGTGCTGCACGAGGCCCGGCCCCACGCCGGGCTGGACCGGCACGGCGACGACGCCGTCGCCCGGCTCGGACGGCGCCGGGCCGCCCTGGAGCGGCTGGCGGGCCTGGCGTGCGTACCGCGCCTCGCCGGCCACCTGACGTACGCGGGGCACCACTTCCTGGCCGAGGAGCACGTCGGGGGCGACCCCCTGCAACGGGCCGCCGCGGCCGCCTTCCCGCTGACCTCCGGCACCCGCGCCGCGCGGGAGGCCGGGTCGTACACGCGGTGGGCCCTGGAGGTGCTCGGCCGGACCGAGGAGGCGCTGGCAGCCGTCGGGTCCCGGGGGCTGCGCCTGGCCGCACTCGATCCGGCCACCGTGCTCCTGCGCCCCGACGGCTCGGTGGCGCTCACCGGCCTGGCCTCGGCCGTGCCCCTCGACGACGACCGGCCGGCGCCGGCCGGCGACCCCTCCTTCTCCGTACCCTCCGGCCTCGGCCCGGCGGCCGCGGCCCGGTACCTGCTCGACCGGCTGCGGCTGTGGCTGTTCCTGCCCCTCCCGTGCACCGGCACGGCTCCGCTGCGTGCGCTCACGGCCGCCGTCGAGGAGCACTATCCCGTGCCCCGCGGGTTCGGTACGGCCCTGCTGTCGGGCCTGCGGCCGCCCGGGCAGCCCGAAGGGGACGACGGCGACGGGGTGAGCGCGCTGCTGACGGCGCAGCGGCCCGACTGGCCGGCGATCCGCGACTCGCTGGTGCGCGGCATCCACGCCGGTGCCACGCCCGACCGCCCCGACCGGCTCTTCCCCGGCTCCCCGGTCGGACCGCGGGAGATCGGCGGGACGGCGTTCGCCCACGGCGCGGCCGGCGTGCTGTACGCCCTGCACAGCGCGGGGGCTGACGTCCCGGAGGAGTACACGGCCTGGCTCACGGCCGCGGCCCGCCGGGAAGCCGCGCCCCGCTCCGGACTCTACGAGGGCCTGCACGGCGTCGCCCTCACCCTCGACCTGCTCGGGCGGCGCGAGGCGGCACTGGAGGTCCTGGAGCGCTGCCCGCCGGCGGACGACCCGGCCGCCCCCGCGGACCTGGCCGGGGGCGGCGCCGGAATCGCCCTGACCCTGCTGCACTTCGCGTCGGTGACCGGTGACACCGCCCTGCACGACCGCGCCCTGCGACTGGCCGGCGAGCTCGCCCGCACCACCGCCGACGGGCCGCTGCCGGCCCTGCCCGGCAGGCCACCGCCCCACGGCCTCCTGCACGGCCCCACCGGAGTCGCCCTGCTCTTCCTGCGGCTGTACGAGCACAGCGGGGACGACTCCTGGACCGGCCACGCCCGGCAGGCGCTGCGCCACGACCTCGCCGGGCTGCGGACCCTGGCCGACGGCACCCTCGCCCTCGCCGACGCCACCGGGCCGGCCCTGCCCTACCTGCAGGGCGGCAGCGCCGGCCTGGCGTTCGTCCTGCCGGAGCTGCTCCGGCACCGCCCCGGCCCCGCCACGGCCGCCCTGCCGGCCGCGCTCCGGCGCACCTGCGACGCGGTGTACGTGCACAACCCGGGACTGCTGCGCGGGCGCGCCGGGACCCTCGCGGCGCTCGTGGCACTCGGCGAGCCCGCGGGCGGGCCGGTACTGCTGCGGCAGGTGCGGCGGCTGGCCTGGCACGCCCGTTCGTACCGGGGCCGTCTGGCGTTCCCCGGTTTCCGGCTGGACCGGCTCTCGTCGGACCTGGCCACGGGCGCGGCGGGCGTCCTGCTCGCCCTGAGGTCCGCGTTCGAGGGGGCCGGCCCCCTCCTTCCCTTCCTGGGCGCACGGCCCGTGCCCGTCCCGTCGGCAGCGGAGGGGAGGTGAGCGACGTGTCGGAGATCCTGGACCTGCAGGAGCTGGAGGAGGAGCCCCCCGCCCAGTGGCCCTGCAGCAACAGCTACCAGAGCACCTTCGGACAGGTCTGAGCCGCGCGGGCGGGCGCGGCGGCCGTCGTCCCGGACGGCGACGGCCGGCGCGCCCGGCGCGGCACGTCGCCGGCACCGGGAGGAGAACGCAT
>NZ_JAIXMK010000166.1:0-12248 GCF_020328095.1 Streptomyces sichuanensis | reverse complement strand
GCACGTCGCCGGCACCGGGAGGAGAACGCATGCTCGCTCAAGGCCACCTCGCCGCGGACCCCCTGTTCGTGGACGCGCTCGACCGCGTCGAGGACACCACCGGGCGCTTCGCGCGGGCCGCCCAGCCGGCGCCCCCGGGCTGGCGGCGCGCGGAACGCGGCGGCTGGGTGGCCCTGGGGCGCGGGGACGCCCGGCTGCCGGCCCAGGGCTGGAAGATCCACGCCTCGGCGACGGCCGAGGAGGCCGCGCGGGTGGTCGACGCGGTGTGGGAGTACTGCGTGGAGCACGGCATCAGCTTCAAGTTCCTGCGCAGCCGCACCCTGTTGGCGCTGGTCAACGGCAAGCGGGCGCCGCGCCCGGCCGCCGGCAAGCTCGTCACCGTCTATCCGCGCTGCGAGGAACTGCTGGAGCGGACGCTACGGGACCTCTCGGCGCTGCTGCGGGGAGTGCGGGGGCCGTACATCCTCAGCGATCTGCGCTGGGGCGACGGCCCGTTGTACCTGCGCTACGGCGGTTTCTCCGCCCGCTACTGCTTCGGCCGCGACGGCGAGTACGTGCCCGCGGTGGTGCGCCCGGACGGCCTGCCGGTGCCCGACGTGCGCGGCACCGTCTTCAAGGTCCCGCCGTGGGCGCGGGTGCCGCCCTTCGTCGACGCGCGGATCCGCGCCGCCCGGGCGAGGACCGGCGACGGCCTGCCCTACCGGGTCGAGAAGGCCCTGCACTTCTCCAACAGCGGCGGCGTCTACCGCGCCGTCGACCCGGCCACCGGGCGGCGGGTGGTGCTGCGGGAGGCCCGCCCGTACGCCGGTGTCGACGACAACGGCATGGACGCGGTCGCCCGGCTGGACCGCGAGCACGCGGTGCTGCGGCGGCTGGCGGGGCTGGACTGCGTGCCGCGGGTCCTGGCCCGCACGCGGCACTGGGAACACCACTTCCTGGTCGAGGAGTTCGTCGAGGGCGAGCGGCTGCACGAGGCGATCGCCCGCCGCCACCCCCTCTTCCACCCCGGCGCGGGCGAGGAGGAGACCGCCGCCTACGCCGCGTGGGCGTGCGGGGTCCTCGACCGGGTGGCGGCCGCGACGGCGGCGCTGCACGCGCGGGGCGTCGTCTTCGGGGACCTGCAGCCCGCCAACGTGCTGCTGCGGCCGGACGGCAGCGTCTGCCTGGTCGACTTCGAGACATGCTTCGGCATCGCGGAGGACTTCACCCCCGTCCTGGGCACCGCCGGCTTCACGGCCCCCTGGGCCCGTTCGGGCGTCGCCGTCGACGCGTACGCCCTGGACTGCCTCAGGCTCGCGGTCCTCTGCCCGCTGACGGAGCTGCTGCGCTTCGACGCGCACAAGCACGAGCAGCTGATCCGGCTGGCGGAGAGCCGCTTCCCGCTGCCGCCCGGCTTCGGTGACCGGCTGCGCGAGGGGCTCGCCCCGCCCCCGGACGCCTCCCCCGCGCCGGCCGTCGCCTGGCCCGTGGGGCCGGCCGGCCGCGGCGGGCCGGCCTCCGGCCGGGACGACGGCACCGCCGGGGAGCACGATCCCGGCTGGGAGGCGGTGCTGGCGTCCCTGGCCCGGGCCGTCCTGGGCAGCGCCACACCGGAGCGGGAGGACCGCCTCTTCCCGGGCGACGTCCGGCAGTTCGACGAGCAGGGCGCGGGCCTCGCCTTCGGTGCGGCGGGGGTCCTGCACGCACTGCACCGCACGGGGCACGGCACGGGCCCCCGCTTCGACGGGTACGTCGACTGGCTGGCACGGGCGGCCGAACGCACCCGCTGGCCGCGGCCCGGCCTGTACGACGGGCTGGCGGGCGTGGCGTACGTCCTCGACGAGCTCGGCCGCCCGCAGCAGGCCCGGGCAGCGGTCGACCGGCTGGCCGCCTTCGACCTGCGGGGATGCGGAGCGGGGCTGTTCGGCGGGCTCGCCGGGATCGCCCTGACGCTGTGGCACCTCGGCGACGCGGAGGGGGCGCTGCGGCTCGGCGACCGGCTGGCGCGCGCCCTGGACGACGAGCCGTCGCCGCCGGCTGCCGTGGGGCTGATGCGCGGCTGGTCGGGCCCGGCGCTGCTGTTCACCCGGCTCTTCGCCGGGACGGGGGACGAGCGCCAGCTGCGCCGCGCCGAGGCCGCGCTGACCCGGGACCTGGCCCACTGCGGGGTCACGCGCGGACGGTTCGTGCACGTGCGGGAGGGCGAGCGCCGGGTCACCACGCTCGGGCGGGGCAGCGCCGGGATCGGCATGGCCCTCGACGCGTACCTGGGGCAGCGCGAGGACGCCCACTTCCGCCGGCTGCGCGACCGCATCGGCGAGAGCCTGGGCACCGAACTGCTGCTGTCCTCCGGTCTCCTGGACGGCCATGCCGGACTGCTGTACGCCCTCACGCACCTCGGCGGGCCGGCCGGCGCGCGCCGGGTGCAGCTGCGGGGGCTGGGGCTGCACGCGGTGCGGTGCGGGGGTGAGCTGGCGTTCCCGATGGACGGGCGGCTGCGGCTGTCGATGGACCTGGCGACGGGCACGGCGGGCGTCCTGCTCGCGGTGCACGCCGCGACGCGGCCCGGTTCGACCGCTTCCCTGCCGTTCCTGCCGTTCCCGCGGCCGGCGTGAGGGGCGCGCCGGATGGAGGCGCGGGCGGCCCGTCGCCGCCCGCTCCCCCGGGCCGCCGACGGGTTCGCCACCTTCCGCCCTGGGAGTGCTCAGCGGCCGAGCACGTCGGCGCGGACGCGGGCCACGTCCCGGGCCACGCCGGTGAGCCACGCCTCGGCGTCGACGGCCAGCAGCACCGGGACGGCGTCCGCGGCCGCCGCCCATTCCGTGCAACGGCCCGGCGGGGGCGGGCCGTCGGCGGACGGGGCTTCGCCCGGCGCGGGACGGGTCCCCGAGCGCAGCAGTTCGCCGGACCGGCGGCACTCGGCCGCCACCTCCTCGGCCAGGGCGGTCAGCCCCGCGGCCGCCTCCGGGGGCAGCGGGGCGGGGCCGGCCCCGTCCGGGCAGCGCATCAGCATCAGCTCGCCGCCGCGCACCATGTGGTAGCCGGCCACCAGGGCGAGCTCCCAGTGCGGGTCCGCCGTGTGCCGGGGCATGCGCTCGGCCTGGTACTGGCAGTAGGTGGCCTCGGCCAGGAGCATCGCCCGGCGGGCGGGCCGCAGGGGGTCCGCGGGGCAGGGTCTGCCGCACAGCACGTCGACGACCGCCCGGCAGGCCGCGGCGCCCTCGGTGAGGAAGCCGGCGAGCGCGCCCCGCAGTTCCCCGTGCCCGCCGCGCGGCCAGGCGAGCAGGCTCACGGCCGCGCCCACGGCGCCGCCGGCGAGCACGTCCACGATCCGCACGGCGGACAGCTGCCAGTGCGGCACCGACAGCTGAGTGAAGATCAGGACGAAGGCGAGGGTGAACACCGCCTGTTCCCAGGCCGGCCCGAGCACGGGCCCGGCGGTGAGGCCGGCGAGGAGGACGACGGGCAGGACGGCGGCGTAGAAGAGGGGGGCCTCGCCCACCGCGACGAGCAGGAGGGCGGCCAGCCCGGCGCCGGCGGCGGTGCCGAGGAAGGCGGGGCGCAGGGCCGTACGGGTGTCGGCGGCGGAGGTGCGCAGGAGGCTGAGCGTCGCCAGCAGCATCCAGAAGCCGTGCGACAGGCCCAGCCCGCCGGCCACGAGCCGGGCGATCGCCATGGCCAGGGCGACCCGGAGGGCGTTCTGCAGGTGGACCGAGCGGGGGGTCAGGTGCAGGCGCAGCCGTCGCCACCACAGCCGGGCGGCGGGCTCGGTGGCGTACCGGAACGGCCAGGCGGGGGCACGGCCCTCGGCGGTGGGGCGGACGCCGAGGGCGATGCGGGACGCCTGCGCGGCCAGCAGTGCCCCTTCGGCGGCGGCCTTGACGACCGCGTCCTGGTGCCGCCGCAGGGGTGAGGTGCCGGGGAGGGCGTCCGCGCGGGCGGCGTCGAAGGCGGCGACGGCCTCGGACAGGCCGGCGGCCTCGTCCGGCGGGGACCCGCGGCGCAGGCCGGCGGCCACCGGGTCCAGGGCCGCAGCGGTCCGGCCCAGCAGGGCCAGCGCGGGCGGGGCGGCCACGGGTGGCCGGTCGGCGTCTCCGTAGAGCCGGTCGAGCTGGTCGCGTACGTGCCGGACGGCCGCGCGGGCGTGGTTGAGGGCCCGGTCGTGGGCGGAGGGCGAGGTGGGGCGCTCGGTGGACGGCAGGCGGGACGGGCGGGCGGCGTCGAGGGCGCGGTCGGCGGCGGCCCGGGTGTCCCCCGCTCCGGCGGCGGCCGTCGCACAGCTGCCGGCCACGGCGGCGGTCGCGTCGGCGAGGCGCACGCGGTACGGCACGGACGGGGGCTCGGGCCGCAGGACCCGCTCCACGAGTGCGGTGAGCAGGATGCCGGTGGTCAGGCCCGCCAGGCGGGAGCCGAGCGTGTCCGGGGCGTAGGGCGGGAAGCAGGGCAGGACGTAGAAGAGCTGCACGGCGACGCTCACCCCGGCCAGCCGGGGGCCGCCGACGCCGCCGAAGGAGACGGCGAAGCCGACGACGAACATGCCGCAGGCGGCGGCCCAGTCGCGGACGGCGAGCAGGGTCCCGGCGGTGACCATGAGGCAGCCCACGGGCACCATGGCCAGCAGGGTACCCGTGCGTTGCCGAGCGGTGCCGCCGAGCCGCGAGAACATCACCAGCGGCAGGGAGCCGAACATGGCGTACAGCCCCATGAGCGGGTCGCCCAGTCCGTAGGTGCACGCGTAGAAGCCGGTGCACCCGGCGATCGTCGCCCAGAGAGCACGCCGCGCAGCCTGCGCCCCGCCCCGCCGCCACGACAACCGACGGACCGCGGCACCTTCCCCCACCGACCCTCCGGCCGGACTACGGGCACGAACCATGACGCCTCCCCAGGCTAGGCCGCTCCGGGGCTCCCGCAACCGGGCCGGGCCGACGGCCGGGCGGGCGGCACGGCGAAGCCGGGGCGACGCCGCCGCAGGGGTATGCCGGGCTGCCTGCCGACCCACGGCGCTCCACCCGCCGGCCGGGGGCCGACACCGGCAGGGCAGCGCGGCAGAGCCGAGGCGACCACCGCCCCGGGGCACACCGGGCGGCCTGCCGACCACGGCGCTCCACCCGCCTGCCGGCGCCCACTCCCGCCGGGCAGCGCGGCGAATCCGAGCCGATCGCCCCCCCACAGGCACACCCCCCGCCCTGCGAACCACGGCCCTCCAACCCGGCGGGTGGCAGACACCGGGCGGGCGGCACGGCAAACCCAAGGCGACCACCGCCCCAGCGCAAGCCGGGCGGCCTGCCGACCCACGGCGCTCCACCCGCCTGCCGGCGCCCACTCCCGCCGGGCAGCGCGGGGAATCCGAGCCGATCGCCGCCCACAGGCAACCGCCCGGCCCGCGGAACACCCGCTGCCCCAGCAGCCGGCGGGCCACGGCGGGCCACCTGCCGGGGCCGGCGCCCACCGACCCGGGTGGCGGATCCGTCCGCCTCCTCCGGTCAGGCCGCCGCGGCGAAGGCCGCCAGGCGCTGTTCGATCTGGGGGGCGGTGGCGTGGCCCACGGCCAGGACGGCGGCGCGGGCGCCGTCGACCGCCAGGAGGGTGGGGAAGCCCTCGACGCCGTACTCCGCCGACCGGCGGAAGTCGGCGCGGGCGGCGTTCGCCGACGCCGGGGACGTGAAGGCGGCGACCACGGCGTCCGCGTCCAGGCCGGCCCGCTCCGCGACCGTGCGGTAGGTGCCGGCCTCGGAGAGGCTGAGCCCGTCGACATAGAACGCCTCCTGGAGCGCCGCGGCCAGTTCCGCCGCCCGCTCGGGGGCGGCCTGGCGCAGGGCGGCCATGCCGCGGGCGGCGGCCTCGGAGTCCATGACGAACGAGCCGTCCGCGATCAGCCGGTCGTAGGCGGCGCCGAACGCGGCCCCCGTCATCTCGGCGATCTTGGCGTTGGCGCCCTGCACGTAGCCGAACTCCCGGATCGGTACCCGGCGGGCCCCGGTGAACAGGCCGCCCGAGACGACCTCCACCGGCAGCTCGGGCCGGCGGCGGGCGACCTCGGCCAGGGTGGCCGAGAAGCCGTGGGACCAGCCGCAGTAGGCGTCGAAGACGTAGACGAGCTGCATGGGGGATGCCTCCAGGGGCGGTGGTGCGGTGCCCGTCGGCACGGGCGGTTCATCTGCTCCAACAGTATCTGCTGCGTCAGACATTCCCGCGCGCCGCCCGGGATTCCTCACCGCAGCCGCGGCAGCGCGTCCCTGGCCGCGTGGCTGAGGGTCTTCAGGTCCTCCGCGAACCGCTCGCGGTGGTCCTCCGGCAGCGGCTCCAGGAAGAAGCGCCGGATGTTCTCCACGTGGATCCGTGCCGCCCGCACCACCGTCTCCTCGCCCCGGGGCGTCAGCCGCACCAGCCGTCCCCGCCGGTCGTCGGGGTCGGCGTCCCGGACCACCAGTCCCACCGCCTCCATCCGGTCCACGAGCCGGGTGACCCCGCCGGTGCTCAGCACGCGCTCCTGGGCGATCGCCCGCATCGGCAGTCCCGCGTCTCCCGCCCGGCCCAGGATCAGCAGCACCTCGAACATCAGGTGGCTGATCCCGCACTCCTCCTCGATCGCCCGGCCCAGGATGTACTCCAGCCGGTTCGCGGCCCCCTGCAGCCGCCCGAACGCCAGCACGAGGCCGTCGTTCGCCGCCTGCTCCGCCGTCGCGATCTCCGCTTCCCCTGCCACCTGGCCCCTCTCACCGCGCCTCGGCGCGCATGCGCCACCCCCGGAGCCTACGAGGAGAACGGCCGCACCGGCCGCACCCCCCGGGCCGTCGCCGCCGGAGCGCCGCCGGCGGGCACACAGGCGAAAGGGTGGTCACCCGATGGCGGGAAGGGTCGGGGCGGAAGGCAGAATCGGAGGGTGTCCAGACGAACGAGCCCACGCCGGCAGCCGGCGATCACCGCCACCTCACCGTGCCCCTGCGGGCTCGGCGCACCGTACGGGGAGTGCTGCGGCAGCCTCCACCAGGGCCGGGCGGCGGCGCCCACGGCCGAGCGGCTGATGCGCTCGCGCTACAGCGCCTTCGTGGTCCGCGACGCCGCCTATCTGCTGCGGACCTGGCACTCCACGACGCGGCCGCCCGGGCTGGACTTCGATCCCGGCATCACCTGGACGGGTCTCGACGTCCTGGGTGCCACGGGCGGCAGCGCCTTCCACCAGGAGGGCACGGTGGAGTTCCGCGCCCACTACAGGGTGGGAGGGGAGGCGGACAGCCAGCACGAGCTCAGCCGCTTCGTCCGCGAGGACGGACTGTGGGTGTACGTGGACGCGGTCGGCTGACCGGACCGGCGGACCGCCCCGGACGAGGGCGGGCCCGGCCCCCCTTGGCCTCAGACGAGGTCGAAGGGTTCGACGCCGTGGCCCTCCCAGATCCGCCGTGACGCGTCCTCGGGGTACGGGCCCGTTCCGGTCCCCGCGCCCAGGAGCCGGGTGAGCCGCCCGTCGGTGACCCGGTAGGCCGGCCAGCCCGGGTCGCCGTGGGCGGCGAACGACGCCCACGAGCGGCGCATGTCGTCCCCCAGGGCGAGCACGTCCCCGGGCGGCGGCTCGTCCCCGTGGAACAGGCGCGCGGCGGGGGCACTGTAGGTGCCGAACAGCAGCGACACGTCCAGGCCGTGGGCGGCGCCGAGGGCGGCGCCCAGCGCGGGCGCGGGCAGGCACAGCTCGTAGAGGTGGGCCGTGCCGCCGCCGGCGGAGTGGGCGTCGGCGAGGTGCAGCGACGGCATGCGGAACATCACGTCGCTGTAGAGCAGTTCGAAGAGCGCGGCCGGTGAGGCGTCCGGATGGGCGGCGCGGTAGGCCCGTTCGCCGTCGGGTGCGGGGGCCAGGGCGCGCAGCGCCGCCGCGGCGTCCTCGTCGGTGATCTTCTCGGGGTGGCCGGAGAGCACGAGGAAGGGGCGGAACTCGTCCCGGGTGTGACCGACCAGCAGGTCGGTCTCGCTCGCGCGGCCGTCGCGCAGGCTCCGCCACGGCACGTCCGGTACGACGTCACCGTCGACGACCGGGAGGAAGGGGACGCCCGAGCGGGCCAGCCGGCCCCAGCGGTCGGTGCGGGCGGGCAGTTCCCCCATGAGCGGGTCGACGGCGTCGGCCAGGCGTTGCGGGCTCACCGCGGCGAGCCCGGCGGTGGTGGGGGCGGTGCCGAGCCGGGCGGCCAGATCGGCGGTGACCTCCGCCGCCAGGGCGGGCGTCACGTAGAGGCCGGGCACGGACTGGGCGATGGCCCGGCGGAAGAGGCCAGCGGCCCGGGGGGCGGCGAGCAGCGTGGCGATCGAGCCCGCTCCGGCGGACTGTCCGCAGAGGGTGACCCGGTCCGGGTTGCCGCCGAAGCGGGCGATGTTCTGCCGCACCCAGTCGAGGGCGGCGAGCTGGTCGAGCAGGCCGCGGTTGTCCGGGGCCCCCGGGAGGTGGGCGAAGCCTTCGGCGCCCACCCGGTAGTTGAGGGTGACCACAATCAGTCCGCCCTGGCCGGCCAGGAGCGCGGCGTCGTACAGGGGATCGCCCGCGGCCCCGGAGACGTAGGCCCCGCCGGGGATCCACACCAGGACCGGCAGTCCGGAACCGCCGGGGTCCGGGGTCCAGACGTTCAGGGTGAGCCAGTCGGTGCCGGCCGGGTCCCCGGGGATGCGGGCGGGCCCGGACTGCGGTGGTGGCGGCCCGAAGACGAGCGCGTCGCGGACCCCGTCCCAGGGGAGGGGCGGCTGGGGCGCGGCGAAGCGCAGGTTTCCGACGGGGGGCCGGGCATAGGGGACGCCGCGGAAGACGGCGAGGCCCCCGGCGGTCAGTTCTCCGCGCACGACGCCCTGAGCAGTACGTATCTCCATGCCCTTAGCCCTCCCCCGCACCGCGCCATCCCATGTGTGCGGGGACGGCTGTGTGCGGCCCACCGTGTGGCGGCCCCGCCGGGCGGCGGGGCCGTGGAGCGGGGCTACTTGACGCGGCCGTACCAGACGCTGTTGGTCCAGATCTTCTCCAGCCGGACGGAGGTGCCGGGCTTCGGGGCGTGCCAGATCTTGTTGTTACCCGCGTAGATCCCCACGTGGTAGACGTTGCTGCCGCTGTGGAAGAAGACCAGGTCGCCCGCCTGCCGGGAGCCGCCGGACAGGTGCCGGGTGGCGTTGTACTGGCTGGCGGCGGTGCGCGGGAGGGTCTTGCCGGCCTTCTTGAACGAGTAGAGCGTCAGGCCCGAGCAGTCGAACCGGTTGGGGCCCGTGGCGCCGTACTGGTAGGGGGAGCCCTGCTTGCCGGCGGCGACCTTCAGCGCCTGTTCGCCGGCGGTCGCCGCCTGGGCCGCGGGGGCCAGGCCGGGGACGAGGACCGTGGCCGCGAGCGTGGCGGCGGTGACGGCCGACGCGGCGCCGGCCCGGGAAATGAGCGCAGGTATGCGAGGCATCGCAGACATGCCAAAGCCCTTCGGCATCCGCCTACGAAAGATGACCTGTCGGGTTCGGGCTGCGAAGTTGCCCGGCCACGGTGTGGCTTCACCCCAAGAACCACCGCGTTCGTGGTTCGTACTGCTTGGGTCTCCCGCTCCTGCCGATTCGTCGAATCGTTTCCGCACCCGGTGCGGCGGCAGGACTCGGCGTCCGCCCGGGTCGCCCGCCTCGGTGACGGGATCTTGTGTTCGGTGAGAGATCCTGCACCATCAGTCGCTCAAATTCGGGCCCCAAACGGTCATCTGTGAACTTCTTCACTTCAGATGCAAACAGGGAACCGCGGCAGTTCCACGGCCCGCCGCCTGCCGCTAAACCCCTTCCTCCCCGGGCAGTTGGAGCGCGGAACGGCCAACTCCGCGACGTGCGTTCAACACGGCTGCCGCCACGCGTCCAGCTCCAGCTTCTTCTTCATGGAACTGAGCCCCAGCCGCCCGGCCGTGCCGCAGAACTCCCTCGGGGACAGGTCGTATTCGACATGGAAGACCGCTTTGTTCTGTTTCACGAAGGGGGTGAGCTTCTCGCACTCGCCGTACTGGGCGCACTGCTCGTTGACCGCGAAATCGAAGTCGCGCACCAGCTCCGGGATCTGTTCGAGATCGTTCTTCAAACCGATGGCCAGTCCGCGGTCATGAGCGAGTTTGACCAGCATTCGGTTGAAGGCCAGTTGGTCGGCGGCGGTCAGCGAGAAACCGGTGCGGTTGCGGAATCCCTCGGTCAGATCCGGTTCGACCGCGTCGAACCCCTTCTGCCGGCACATGTCGATCCGCGCTGCCATGATCGGCCGCAAGGCGTCGAGACGGCGGATGTCCAGCCATTTCTCGCCGTCCCAGCCCTTGTTGTTCTTCCCGAGCACCGACTTGGGGAATTCAGAATGATCGGGACGGAAGTCCTCCCAGGCCCCGGCATTGATGTAACAGATCACCTTGCGGCCGCGGGCGTGCAGCTCCGCCACCGTCTCCGCCGAGTTCTCGAAGCCGTCGATGTCGTAGACGGGGACGTCGACCGAGGTGTCGACCTTCCCGCCGAGCTGCCACTGCCAGCGCAGGCCCGGCCGGGGCTGCCAGCGGCGCGACGCCGGGGGCGCCGAGCCGTCCGGCGCCGCGCTCATGCGGTCCACCGGACGCTCGTCGCCGCCCGGCGCCTCGTCCGGCGACGAGCCCGAACAGCCCGCGAGCACGAGCGGCAGCACGAGCAGCAGCACGCCCCGGAGCCCCGCCCCGGACGGCCGCCCCGTCACCGGGTGCTCCCCACGGCCCGTTCCCCCGCGCGGGGCACGCTGCACCAGGGGTTGGCCCCCGTGCCCGGAACGGCACAGTGCACCCCGGCCCCCCGGGCCGCGGCGGTCCGCGCGACCTGTGCGGTGCGGTCGGGCGGCACCGCGTGGACGAGGTGGCAGAAGCGGCCCGGCGGATGGTCGGCGGTCCACGCGGGCACACCGGCCCGCCGGTACGCCTCCCACGTCCCCTCGAAGGTGACCAGCAGGTCGGCGAGCGCGGCGTAGCCGGGGGCGGGATGGGTGCCCGGGTTCAGGACGACGCAGCGCGCGCCCAGCAGGCGGGCGGCGGTGGCGAGTCCGCGGTAGCGGGGCAGGGCCGCGGCGTCGGCCGCGGCCTGGTCGAAGAAGACGCCGTCCACGCCGTACCACCGACGGTGCCGGAGGACGTCGGCGGCCACCGCGCGGGGCGGCCGCCGGCCGTAGCCGGTGTCGACGTAGCCCAGCAGCCGCACCCCCGCCCGGCGCAGCCGTCGGGCGACGTCCCGGAAGGCGGGGTCACAGCTGCTGCCGGGGCCGTCCGCCACGTTGAGCACGACCGCGTGCAGGCCGGGGGCGGCCGCCACGAGGGCGGCCCACTCCTCGGGGTGGGTCGCCGGGTGCACGTACAGCGGGACGAGCAGGCGCCCGTCGCCGTCCCACGGCGCGTGCGGTGCGGGGCGCTTCATCGGACGGGCTCCGCGGGGCGGCCGCCGGCCCCGGCCCACAGGTCGGCGAGGGAGTCCTCCAGCCGGTGCCGGGGCGCCCAGTCCAGGGCACGGCCGGCGGCGGTGATGTCGGCCTGCTGCCAGGGGACGGCGGCGGAGCGGGGCGAGCCGTCGCCGTCCTCGTCGATCCGGACGCCGCCGGGCCCGTCGAGGCCGGCGGCGTGCAGCAGCCCCTCGGCGACGGCCCGGACCGGGCGTGCGGTGCCGCTGCCGACGTTGAGGACGCCGGGCAGCGGCCGCGGGGCCGTCACGGCGCAGACGACGGCGTCGGCCACGTCGCGCGCATCGACGAAGTCGCGGTGCGCGGAGAGGTCGCCGGTGCGCACCCGGCCGCCGGGGCGGGCCCGGTGCAGCTCGGTGGCGAGCCGGCCGGGCAGGGAGGCGGACGGGGCGCCGGGGCCCACGGGGTTGAACACCCGCAGCACGACGGCGTCGAGGCCCGAGGCGGTCACGGCGAGGGTGCCGGCGAGCTTGCTCGCCCCGTACAGGCCGAGGGGGCGGGCCGGGTCGGTCTCGGTGACGGGCCGGTGGCCGTCGGCGGGTCCGTACTCGGCGGCCGACCCCAGGTGCACCAGGCGTGCGTCGGGGGCGGCCGCGTGCAGGGCCTCGCACAGGGCGGCGGGGCCGCGGGCGTTGACGGCGGTGAGGGTCAGCGGGTTGCCGCCGACCGCCCCGGCGCAGTTGACGACCGCGTCCGGTGCGGCCTCGCGCAGGACGGCCGCGAGCCGGTCGGGGACGATCGTGGCCAGGTCGACGGACAGGGCGGAGCCGGGCGCCCGGCCGCCGCCGAGCACCCGGACGCCCGGAAGGGCGCGCAGGTGCGCGGCGGC